>WGDF01000105.1 GCA_015493405.1 Flavobacteriaceae bacterium | reverse complement strand
GAAGTCCTGATAATATACATCATCAGATATTAAAGAATCTTAATAAACATTGATGCGAGTCAAAGATATTTTATTAGAATTTCAGACACAATTAGGCCCTATTTATGAGCCCGATGAAATTTCAGCTGTATTTTATAGCTTGCTATCTTATTTTTATCAAATAGATCGATTGAAAGTAGCCTTAAATCCTGACATTTCAGTTTCCGGAGCAAAACTTATAGAAGCCTTATCAAACTTAAAAAAGCACCAACCTTGGCAATATATCACGGGCGAAACAGAATTTTACGGTTTGCCTTTTAAGGTTGATGAACATACTTTAATCCCCCGTCCGGAAACCGAAGAATTGGTCGATTGGGTTTTAAAGGATTCCCAAAATATTTCCGGATTGAAAATTTTAGACATAGGAACCGGAAGTGGCGCCATAGCCATAAGTTTGGCTTTTCATTTGAATCAAGCCGATATGACAGCTGTCGATTTTTCAGAAGCCGCTTTGTCAAAAGCCCGTCAAAATGCAAATTTAAATCAGGTTACAATCCGGTTTAAACAGCGTGATATTTTAAAAATGCGGCAATGTAAAATGACTTATGATATCATAATTAGCAATCCGCCTTATGTAAGAGAACAGGAACGCAGTTTGATGGCTCAAAATGTGTTATCTTATGAACCGGAAACTGCTTTATTCGTGCCTGATAATCAGCCGCTTATGTTTTATGATAAAATTATTCAAATTGCTTTGAATCAAAAAACTGCAATAATCTATTTCGAAATCAATGAATTTTTAAAAACTGATTTGGAGATTTTATTAGGACACCACAACTTGCAAAATTTTGAATTTAAAAAAGACTTGTTTGGTAAATGGCGGATGCTAAAAATAAGACTTAGATAACTTCTGCTACAGTAAAAGTGCTTCCTCCTATAAAGATTAAATCTTGAGGAAGCGCATTTTTTTTCGCTGCTTCAAAGGCTGTTTTGATAGTCGAAAAAGCGGCTCCTTTTAAACCATAGGAATGTGCTGTTTGTTTTAAGATATTCTCATCCAAGGCTCTCGGAATTTGCGCTTTACTAAAATAATAATGGGCATTTTTAGGAAAAAGAGGTAAAATTTGGTTTAAATCCTTATCGTTGACAAAACTCAAGATCAGATGTAAATTTTGGTAAGGCGTATCTTTTAGCTGATGCAATACAAATCTCAAACCGTCTTGGTTGTGAGCCGTGTCGGCTATGATTAAAGGTTTGGTTCCCAAGACCTCCCATCGACCGCGTAAACCGGTGTTTCGGCTGACATTCTTTAAGCCTTTTATCAGGGCAGTTTCAGGAATGTTCCAGCCGAGTTGCCTCATCTGTGCAACGGCAACCAGCGCAGTATGTTTATTCTCTTTTTGATAATAGCCCTTTAAATCGCACTGATAAGATTGTGTTTTTTGTTCGGAAGCAAAAATGACCGGCGCATTTTTTTGTTGTCCCGTTTGCTCAAAAACGGTTTGGGTCTCCGGTTGTTTTTTACCGATAATGACAGGTGTTTGCATTTTGATAATACCGGCTTTTTCAAAAGCGATTTTCTCTAAAGTAGCACCAAGCATAGCCGTATGATCAAAACTGATATTGGTAATGATACTTATATCAGGCTTGATGATGTTAGTGCTGTCTAAGCGACCGCCCAATCCGGTTTCTATAATGGCGATATCTACTTGTTTTTTGGCAAAATAATCAAAAGCCATCCCTACCGTCATTTCAAAAAATGACAATTGGTTTGATTTGAAAAAAGTTTGGTGTTTTTTGACAAAATTAATCACACAATTTTTCCGGATCATTTGGCCATTTACCCGAATGCGCTCTCTGAAATCCTTGAGATGAGGCGAAGTATAGAGCCCTACCTTATAACCTGCTTCTTGCAAAACTGAAGCTAACATATGTGAAACCGAACCTTTGCCGTTGGTACCTGCGATATGAATACTTTTGAATTTTTTGGAGACTTGGCCTAAATGATGATCCAATTTTATGATATGGCTCAAATCCTTTTTGTAGGCTTGCTTTCCCTGTCTTTGATACATAGGTAATTGCTTGTAAAGCCATTGCAAAGTATCTTGATAAGTCAATTTATTCGGTAACTTTAAAATTATAAATAATTTTTCCTATTTGGGTGTCGGGGGCTTTAGCATCAGCTGTCCATTTGGTATTTAAAGCGGCTTGTCTGGCAGCATTTAATAAACAAGGCGCATTGTTCGTGCTGCCTTTAATGCCCGGAATGGCTTTGATGACTTTGCCGTTTTTATTGACCAAAATTTTGACGACAACACGACCTTCCTCATTACATTGGTAATTGGGTTTGGGTTTATTGAGCGCTCTACGACTGCCTAAGCGATAGTTGCCGGTTCCGCCACCACCGTTATGTCCACCATTACCATAATATCCGGAAGCATTAGGATCGCCGGATGTATCTCCTTTATCGCCGGCTTGCTGATCATTTCCTTCACCCGATGCATGGTTGGTTGTCTCGCCCGGCGCTTGATTGACATTATTGAGAATGTCAGTAATATTTTGATCCGGTTTGGGTTTAGGCTTAGGTTTCGGTTTCGGCTTGGGTTTCGGTTTTGTCGGTTTATCTTTAATAACCGGAGCATCTTCGGTGGTTTGAGTTAGAACATTATCTTTGACTTCCGGTTGCGAAATCTGTTCTTGTTGTGTTTTCGGTTTGACCGGCTTAGGCACATTGTGATGTTGCGGTTGCATTAAACCTTTACCGAGACGACTGGTGCCGAAATTAACCGCTATGCCTGTTTCCGGAGGGGGATCGAGGTAGGTCATGCCACTGATAAACATAAGAATGATGAGCAATATCATAACGATAGTGGCTTCAATCAAAGCTTTTTTTTGATGTTTACTGTTTTGTGGCATTTAAAAAAATCTATTTTGGCCTGACAGCCAGGATAACTTTATAGTTGTTTCTATTGGCAATATCCATCACATAAACGGCATTTTCTATCGGGACGCCTTCTTCTACGCGTAAAATAATGACGGGCTTTTTTTCTTTGGACAGCATAGCTTTTAAGTGGGTTTCCAAGTTATTTTTAGCCACTCTTTTTTTATTGATGTAGTAATCCAATTTTTTATTAATACTCACCGACAAATTTTGACTGTGTTCGGTTTTACCTTTGGCTTTGGGTAAAACTAAATCCAGAGCATTTGTTGTGACTAAGGTAGAAGTTAACATAAAAAATATCAACAACAAAAATACGATGTCGGTCATTGATGACATGCTAAATTCCGGACTGACTTTATTTCTTCCTCTGATATCCATAATTGCTTAACTGGGTTCGTTGAGTAAATCAAGAAATTCAACCGCATTGGCTTCCATCAAATGGACAACTTTATCGGTTTTGACGACTAAATGGTTATAAGCAATATAAGCTATAATACCCACGATTAAACCGGCTACAGTTGTGGTCATAGCGGTATAAATACCTTGTGCCAATGAGCTGACTTCAATTTTGCCACCGCCGCTAGCCATATTATGAAAAGCCAAAATCATACCAATAACAGTTCCCAAGAACCCAATCATAGGACCTGCACCGGCTATGGTGGCTAAGGTACTGACATTTTTTTCCAATTTGTAAACTTCTAATTTACCGGCATTTTCTATGGCTTTATTAATGTCGTCCAAGGGTTTTCCAATCCGGCTGACACCTTTTTCAATCAAATTGGCAACTGATGTGTCATATTGTTTGCAGAGCATTTTGGCCCCATCAATATTCCCCGATTTGATATAAGCTTTAATTTGATTCATAAAATTGGGATCTACTTTGGCTGCCGCTTTAATAGCTGATAAGCGTTCAAAATAAATAACCAAGGCGACGAAAAGCATTACAAAAAGAATGGCAATAATAATAATGCCGCCGGCGCCTGAGTTCATAATTAAATCGATGACCCGCAATTTTTTTTCTTGGGGTAGAACTTCACCGGCCATTTTTCCGGCTTGTGCTAAGCTGTCTTGGACTTGTGTTGCTTGCAATAAGGAGAGTAAATTCATAATAGGGTTGTATTTAATATAAATTTAGAATGGTGATTAAATAATAAACGAAAATATACATTTTTTATTATAGTTGTGCGATTAATAGCCTAATTATCATTAGAAAGGGAATTTTTCGCAAATCTGATTGTCAATTGACTTCAGATTCAATTTTTTAAATAAAATGAGGTTATGATTCGGGTGTTTCATCTTTATTTGCTTCGTCCTTTTCTGCCGCTTCTTTTTTTGATAAATAATCTTTTAAAAGATCGGCATCTTGAAGTAAGTTATACCATTGCACAATTTTTTTGATATGAGATGGATATACACGGTCTTCATCATATTCCGGTAATATTTCTTTAAAATAGCTTTCGAGTGTTTTTTTGTCTGATTTATGATCAATGCTGTTTGAAAATTCTTCTTTTTCGGCAATTTTTTTAAAAACTTCCCAAAGAGGAACTTCTTCTTCATAAGTATAAATGGCGATTTCATCTAAAGCTGAAATATTGGTAAAAGGCGCCATAATTCGTTTGCCTTCTTTTAAAGATTCTGCTATGATACCTGATTTTGTTGTGGTAAGCAATTTGAATAAGCCGCTTTTGCCGGAGATACTAATAATTTTGTAATCTGTCATCTTCTCTATTTTATTTAAGTTTTCTTTAATTCAATAATTATTCCAAAAATTAATACCTTTGAAAAAAAAATTAGGACAAAGATAAAATGAAATTTTTATACATGATTGTTTTATCGGCATTTTTTATGTCGTGTAAACCCAAAGACGTTAAAATACCGGTAAATGACAATGCCGGCATACATGAAATATGGAACAATTCGCCCATATATATTTTAATGGAGATTAAAGGGAACGATACCTTAGCCGATGCCAAGTTGGGCCAGACCATATCTACTACCAAGTGGCTCGTAGCTGCTGACAAAAGGCTCAAACTGAAGCAATTGCTTCCGGCTTTGCAAAAGGTCATTAAAAAAAGACACAAAAAGTCTATGCACTCTGATGGCAAAGGCCAATTGTTCTTTTCTTACTTAGATAGTTTGCAAAAGAAAGTTTCTTTTGTTGAAGCTACTCATTTGGAATTGATGCCTGATTTTTATAGGTCTCAAACTTATTTCAAGACCTATAATCAGGCCGATAAAGATTTTGATAAAATTCATTTGTGGGTTTATCCGCATAAAATGATTTTAAACGACAGTCTGGTTTTCAATCCGGATAAGTCTAAAAAACAAATTTTAGACCGTTTAAAATCGTTAGACAAGCAAAATAACTCAAAAAAACGATTGTATTTGAATTTTGATAAAAATACAAGTTTTAACCGGTTTATAGATATTTATACCTTTTTTAAAAACAATTTGTTGCCGCATACCGAACTAAGCCCAAAAATATTTATCTTTACACCATAAGAAATAATTATGTTTGACTTTGTCAATTTTAGAGTCATAGATTTTATCGATATTTTTTTAGTAGCCTTGTTATTATATTATTTTTATAAACTGATTAAAGGCACAGTTGCTATCAATATTTTTATCGGTATTGCTATTTTATATTTGATTTGGTTATTGACTAAATCATTGCAAATGAATCTGTTATCTGAATTGCTAGGCAAGTTTTTAGGTCTTGGTGTGTTAGCTTTAATTATTGTTTTTCAACAGGAAATCAGGCGGTTTTTGCTGATGATTGGGTCGAGTAAATTTAGCCCTTCGGGTAATTTAATGAACAAATTGGGGTTCAGGCAAATGCCTTCAACACAAACTGACGTCGATGCTATTATAAAAGCAGTTAAAGATTTAAGTCAAACCAAAACAGGTGCGCTGATTATTTTTAAGCGCAATTCGAATCTTGATTTTTTAAAACAAACAGGCGATCGAATGGATATTGAAGTGAATGCGCCAATTCTAGAAAGTATATTTTTTAAAAATGCACCGTTACACGATGGCGCCGTGATTATAGAAGGCAATAAAATCACAGCGACACGTACTGTTTTGCCCATTTCGGGAGAAATAAAATTACCCCAAACATACGGCCTGCGTCACCGTGCAGCTATCAGTATTACACAAAGCACCGATGCCGTAGCCTTGGTAGTTTCCGAAGAAACAGGCAAAGTATCATATGTTAAAGAAGGAAAATTCATTCCTTTCAAAACTTATGATGATTTGACGCAGATTATTAAATATGATTTAAATTAAATTGGGAATTGGTGCAACCAAAATAATTTTGATTCTTTATAAATAAAAGTCTATTTTTGCATTTTCTAAACAAAATGAAAGAAATTCGCCTTCACGATAAAACTTTTATACCTTACATCCGTAAGGCGGAAATTGCACGAGCCATTACAAAACTAACACAAGAAATTGCTGCATATGCGGGAGATGAGACTATTGTATTTGTAGTTGTTTTAAAAGGTTCTTTTGTTTTTTCAGCAGACTTGGCCAAACAATACAATCAAAAAGCTGTTTTCGAATTTTACCGCCTCAAATCATATCATGGCACGCAATCATCCGGCGAAGTTCAAATTTTAGTCGATATTGATGCCGATTTGATTAAAGATAAAAAAGTCATTGTATTAGAAGATATCGTTGATACCGGCAATACATTGGAAAAAATTATCGATGAATTGCAAAAAAAAGAACCGGCAGACTTAAAGATTGCCACTTTATTTTACAAACCTGAAGCTTATACCAAATCTTATCCCGTTGATTTTGTCGGAATGGAAATTCCCAATAAATTTATTGTAGGTTATGGTTTAGATTACGATGAATTAGGCAGAAATTTACCTGAAATATATAGATTAAAAGACAACAAAATGATTGATTTCATACTTTTCGGCCCTCCTGGAGCCGGCAAAGGCACGCAAGCCCAAATACTCAAAGATAAACTCGGCCTAACTTATATTGCTACCGGCGATTTATTTAGACATCATATCAAAAATAAAACCCCACTGGGACAAAAAGCCAAATCATATATTGATAAGGGCGATTTAGTTCCCGATGAAATTACCATTGATATGATCAAGGAAATCATTTCCGATCCCAATATCAAAGGTCTTATTTTTGATGGCTTTCCCCGAACGGTTAAACAAGCCGAATTTTTAGACCGCTTAATGGCCGAAAAAGATTTAATTATTGATGCCCTTATTGCTTTAGATGTCCCTGAAGAGCGCTTGATTAAGAGACTCTTGGAACGCGGCAAAACCAGTGGTCGTTCTGATGATAATGAACAAACGATTAAACACCGTTTAGATCAATATCATAATCTGACAGAGCCCGTTAAAGAATATTATAAAAAACAAAATAAATACCACGAAGTTAATGGCGTGGGAAATATTGATGAAGTAAACCAACGTTTATTGGATGTCATAAATAGCATTAAATTGCGTTCCTAACTTGGCCCAAATCAGAATTAATTTATTATGACAGAAGGTAATTTTACCGATTATATAAAAATTCATGT
>WGDF01000104.1 GCA_015493405.1 Flavobacteriaceae bacterium | reverse complement strand
TGGGTGTCGTGCTCTTAATCTTAGGATTTGGCACGAGAATCATTAGCTTATTATTGATATTTGTGATGTTTATTGCTATCACAACGGTGCATTTAAGTCACGGATTTGAAGCCGGAAATAACGGTTTTGAAATACCGCTTTATTATGCCATTATGCTTTTTGCTTTATTTGCTTATGGGCCGGGAAAATACAGTTTAGACAAATATTTATGTCGTAATAATAATTAGTAAAGTATAAGTGTTTCATAATCACTTATGTGTTGTTTGAGTGCCGCTTCTTTTTTTGAAGGGAGCGGCTTTTATTATTAATCAGCTTTAGCAGGAACACAATAAATCAAAAGGATAAACTAATGAATACAAAATTTAAAGAAAAATATGGGCCTTGGGCCTTAGTTACCGGTGCATCATCCGGAATTGGAAGTCAATTTGCCATACAACTGGCACGCAAAGGTTTAAATTTGGTCCTGGTTGCTCGTCGCAAAGAGCGTTTAACAAATTTGGCTCAAGACATTGAACAAACTTTTCCGGTTAAAGTCAGAACGCTTGCTGTAGATTTAACCCAACCGGATTTTTTAAAGCGGATAAAAGACGCTACAAGTGATATTGATATCGGTTTGCTGGTTAGTAATGCCGGCATTATGTATATCGGTTCGTATTTTGATCACGAACCGGAAGCTGAAATGAAAATGATTGATTTAAATATCAAGGCGCCGGCTGTTTTAACCCGTTATTTTGGTCAAAAAATGATTGATCGTCATAGAGGAGGACTTATTTACACCGCTTCAATGCTCGGTTTTATGGGTACGCCTTATGCTACAACGTATGCGGCAACTAAAGCTTATGAAATTGCTAAAGCAGAGGGCTTGGCTGTGGAATTAAAATCGAAGGGAATTGATGTATTGGCATTAAATCCGGGATTGACTAAAACTGAAATGACTGCCGATTATGATTTTTCGGCGATGCCGATGAAATTAATGCAACCGGATCAAGTGGTTCGAACTGCACTTAAAAATTTAGGAAGAAAACCTTTGGCGTCTCCCGGTTTTATGAATAATATGGCCAATTGGATGACTAAAAGACTGATGAGCAGAAAAATGAATACAAAACTATTCGGCTATTTTATAAAAAAAGCTTTTTGAATCGATAAAGTGTCTTTTTTGAGGCTGATTAATTCCATAAAAAAACAGGAACATCACAATAATTAATTATATTTGAATCCTTAATTTTATTATTATTTTTTATGCCATCAAATCTTTTGAGCTTAGGTCTTTTGTCCTATATTATAGGATTTTTATTCTTATTATTCATTCGGTCTTATGATAAATATGACAAAGAGCCTTTATGGCGCTTGGTTTTGTTTTCTTTTATAGGTGGTCTTGTGGCCATTGGGGTCTCTACTGTTTTATACGGATTAATCCATCCGAAATACAACCTGACAGATGCTATTCTCAAGGTTGGAACCGTTGAAGAATTTTCAAAATTAGCGACCCTGTTTATACTTTATAAACTGATTAAAAAAGAATTTGATGAAATAGTTGATGGTATTATTTATATCGCAGCCATATCCTTGGGATTTTCCGTGATTGAAAATATTTTTTATGCCTTATATGCACCCCATCCGTATGGTGTTTTATTCAAGCGCTTCTTATTTGCAACCATTGGTCATATTTCTTTTTCGGTATATATGGGTATTGCTTTTTATGTGCATAAAAAGATACATAAAAACTATTTAGGCTTGTTTTGGGCTTTTATGATTGCTACTTTGGCTCATGGCTTTTATGATGGTTTTATTTTCAATAAAAATCTGACTTATTTATTTTTACCACTTTATATATTGTTGATTATTTTCCAATTTAGATTGCTCAAAGTGGCTTATACCTATTCCAAAATGAAAGCCGATTTAATTTTTTCGAATTTGAATCCGAAAAATAGAACCGAAAAGATATCTTGTTGTCATTGTAATCATCAAGAATCGAAGATTTATGATTTTAAAAATGCCCGAATATTAATTTGTGAAAATTGCCAAAATGCCATTATTCCCCGGAAAGATTTTAATAAGTTATTACAGTTTTTCAGACCAAAATTAAATCGGAAAGCATATTTTAAAAATTTATCTTTCATTGAACATCCTGTTTATATAGATAAGGGTTTAACTTATTATGCTGATAAACAACGTTTTAATGCTAATATGGATGATTTAAGTGTTTGGTTAAAATCAGAGAATGTTAAGGATTTGCACATTTATAATCAAACATTAGAAGGTAGAATATTCCAACAATTGGGGTTTAAATATTTATCATAAATGGTATCACATAGAATTTTTTTAGGTAGTTTTATTTCTCATCCCGATTTGTATCGTCTGTTTGATCTGACTCAAATAGAATTGCAAAACAGCGGTAATTTTAGATGGTCGAGACGCCCCGAAAATTTACATTTGACCTTTCATTTTTTTGGAATGATGCCCTTTTCAGAAATTATTCGTTTAGAGAAGAATTTAAAACCTATTTTGAAAACTAAATTTGAAATGCCATTGATAATCAACGGGCTAAATTTTTTTAGTCGAAAAGGGAAGCCACGTATATTGTATGCTGAGATTTTACCTCAAGCTAATTTAGATATTTTGTATCAAGATTTAGAGCGTCTTTTATTGGAACATCATTTTATTGAGACCATTTCGAATCGTTTCACGCCTCATATCACGTTTGGCAGAATAAAAAACGTCAACGAAAGTTTTTATGAAGCGCTTCATCTGATAAACACCGGTTTTCAACCCATTCAAATTTCTGAATTTCAAATTTCTATTATCGAAAGTATTTTAACCCCTGAGGGTGCTTTATATGAACCTTATAAAATCGAAAATTAATCGGGGTTTATAAATTACAGTAATCGTGCTTATCAATCAAAAAATTATTATATTTACCCGCAAAACAGGCAATTATGAAAGCGTATTTAGACTTATTACAACACATATTGGACGATGGTACAGACAAAGATGACAGGACCGGCACCGGAACGCGCAGTATATTTGGACATCAAATGCGCTTTGATTTACAAAAAGGTTTTCCTTTGGTAACGACAAAAAAAATCCATTTAAAATCAATTATCTATGAACTTTTATGGTTCTTGAACGGCGACACCAATATCAAATACCTACAAGAAAACGGCGTGCGTATCTGGAACGAGTGGGCTGATGAAAATGGTGATTTGGGGCCGGTTTATAGTGCGCAGTGGCGCAATTGGAATAATGATGGAATCGATCAAATAGCGCAAGTGGTTGAAAATTTAAAAAATAATCCGGAAAGTCGGCGGATATTAGTTTCTGCTTGGAACCCCTCTGTGATGCCCGATACTTCTAAAAGTTTTACCCAAAATGTAGCCGAAGGTAAAGCAGCCTTGCCACCTTGTCATGCTTTTTTTCAATTTTATGTAGCTGATGGCAAATTGTCTTGTCAAATGTATCAACGTAGTGCCGATGTGTTTCTCGGCGTGCCGTTTAATATTGCATCTTATGCTTTGCTCACTATGATGATGGCACAAGTTACCGGTTTGCAATTAGGCGAATTCATCCATACTTTTGGTGATGTACATATTTACAAAAATCATTTTGATCAGGTCAAATTACAATTGTCCCGAACCCCAAGATCTTTACCACAAATGAAAATTAATCCGGTTGTTAAATCTATTTTTGATTTTAAGTTCGAGGATTTTGAATTGCTCAATTATAAGCCACATCCGCATATTAAAGCCAAAGTTGCAGTCTAACCCAAAAAAATCCCGCTCTTTAATAAGCAGGATTTTTTAATGAGATGAAAAAAAATTATTTAACTTCAAATGTCACTTTAAGGTTAACACGATATTCTGCAACTTCACCATTGTTGACTACAACGCTTTGATCTTTGACATAGGCAGATTTAATTCCTTTAAGTGATTTACTGGCTTTTTTAACTGCTTTAGCAGTAGCATCTTCCCAAGATTTTTTGGAACTTGCCATAAGTTCCACAACTTTTAATACTGACATGGTTTTATAATTTTAAGGTTAATTTATTCAAAAATAATGAAAATAATTGAAATATTTTTATAAATAATCATTTTTTTTACAAAATAATGTCGGCTAAAGTTTGTTTTTATCTTTAAGGTCTTCCAAGTAATCAGTATCTAATTCCAGAAGCTCTATAATACGTTGATTTTGTGAGGTTAGGATATCTACTTTATCATTGAGCAGTCTAATTTCAAGTTCAGCTTTTAAATTTGTTTTGTAATCATTGATATCACGTTCCCGATCTTTTTCTTCTTGTCTGTTTTGGCTCATCATAATAACAGGGGCTTGGAAAGCAGCCAGCATAGATAAAAATAAGTTGAGCAAAATAAAAGGATAGGGATCAAAAGGGTGTGAAGCTAAAAACCAAACATTGGTTGCGACCCAGATCACAAGAAATATAGAAAAAGAGATGATAAACGTCCAACTACCACCAAATTCAGCGACTTTGTCAGCTATGCGTTGGCCTAGGGTCAGATGCTCATCTATATCTTCTCCAAGATTATCTGCAATGATTTGTTTATTCAGAATAGATTCAATGACTTTTTTGTCCAGTTTGTTATAGTTTTTATGGCTTTCTTTAATTAGATTTTGCAAATTGATGTCACGGTAATAAGCAACGACGTCTGAATGTATATAACAATTTTTATTGAGTTGCGGATAATCTTTTTTGATCAAATTAAATATAGGAGGTCTTAGTAAAGACGCTGCCATCATTTGAGGATCATTTTTGATTTTATTTATAATTTTTTTTTGGCAAATTACTTTTTTCATATTGA
>WGDF01000103.1 GCA_015493405.1 Flavobacteriaceae bacterium | reverse complement strand
GAAATTAATAAACTAAGAAATGTCATTATGCAGATGATATTTTTTATTATTATTTCACCTGTTCTGTTTATTGTCAATCAATAATTTATTTTAATTGCAATCTCTCAAAGAAAATATTCCAAATTCCAATAGGATTAATTGGATAGCCTTTCAAGCTTACTTATTCACAATATAAACACCCAACAAAATAATACCACCTGCAAATATCTGTAACAAAGTGATGTATTCGCCATCCCACAAACCCCACAATAAAGCAACTACCGGAATGGTATAAGTAACCGAAGAAGCAAAAATAGGGGTCGCTATTTTTATCATTTTATTAAAATAAATCATCGCTAAAGCGGTCCCGATAATGGCCAAAATGCCAACATATAACAAGGACATATTGATGGGCGCATGGGTAAAATCCATTTGAAAAAAACCGGTGAAATATAGGACGACCAAAGCAGGAAATAATACCC
Source organism: Flavobacteriaceae bacterium (assembly GCA_015493405.1). Classification (GTDB taxonomy): domain Bacteria; phylum Bacteroidota; class Bacteroidia; order Flavobacteriales; family Flavobacteriaceae; genus WGBX01. Next base: position 2,011 of record WGDF01000103.1, on the reverse strand, counting down.
AAGCAAAATTACCTACGGCAATACTCATAGTGTCCAAATCGGCGAGATAAAGTTTGATCACATTGACATTTATAGCATAGCCAATGGTTGCCGCTAAGACCAGAAGTGCATACCAATAATTGGCTTCGGGATGCGATTGCGCTCCGGATCCCACCAATAAAATAGTCCCCAAAATACCAATGATAATGCCTGCGACTTGCCGTTTATTGAAAATATAATGAAAGAAAAAATAACCGACTAATAAAGTGTTTAAAGGCGTAAATGAATTTAAAATTGCCACAATACCGCTATCGATATGTTGTATGGCAAAGGTGAATAAAAAAGTAGGAATAAAAGTACCGGCCAGGGCAATAAAAAATAAAATACGCCATTGCCGTAAAGTAATCTTTTTCAAACTTTTAGCACCAATCAGGAGTAGAAAAAGGGCTGCTATAATCATACGCAAAGCCCCTACCTGTGTCGGACTTAAATGTAACATCGCCAGCTTCATCAAAATAAATGAACTGCCCCAAACTAAGGAAAGTCCGGAAAAAATAAGCCATTTTAGTTGTTGGTTGCTCATATGTTAAGGAATTGTTTTGAATAAGGCCTGCACATCAGGGTCTAAGATTAATTGGTATGATTTTGCATCAAAATTTTCAGGCAGATGCAAGCGCTCATCTTGATGCGCTCTGTTTATTTTGAGTACAAAATCAGTTTGGCCACCTTTCCATTTGATTCTGACAGGTAATTTTAAATCATAAACAGCTTCCATTTGTTCAATATGCAAATGCAACAGATGTTTTTTAGAATCAATTTTATCGGTAATTTTTAAGACGGGTAAACCATCCTGATAAAGCCATTGATTAAAGAAAGTTTTTAAATTGTTGCCGGATACCTTTTCGGCCAGAGCAATAAAATCTTCCGTACCGGCATTTTTCAACCGATAAGTTTGATAAAAGGTTCGCAAAAGTTTAAAAAACAACTTATCCCCTATTTTTTGTCGCAACATATGCAATACCCAAGCGCCTTTTTCATACGAATTGGGATTGAGCAGCAGGAATAAATTTTGGGATTCGTCATAAACGACCGGACGGCGTTGCAATTGATTATAGCGAATCACTTTTTGGCGTTCCATAGCCATCCGCGTTTTGAGTTTCTGAGCCCCATATCGTTGTTCCAAATACAAATCGGTCATATAGGTGGCAAAGCCTTCACTCAACCAAATATCTCGCCAATTTTTTTCGGTAACGGTATTACCAAACCATTGGTGGGCGACTTCATGAGCGACCAAATTTTCAACAGATTTGGTGCCATCAACCGTATTTTCGTCATAAAAAATATTACCGGCATTTTCCATGCCGCCAAATCGGGTATTCGACTGCACATTGGCTAATTTTTGATACACATAGGGGCCGAGTAAACTATCGTAAAATTTCAAGGCACGCAGCGAACATTTATAATCATCGAAACCGGTGATCGGACTATGGGCATAAATCCAGCTGCTGACCGGCACGCAATGTTGGTCTAAATAGAGTTTATTGAAATATTTAATGCTAAAATCAGCTGCTGCAAACACCATTACTTTGGTTGGAATAGGTACTTGAGTCTGATAATGAAACCGGTAAGTATTTCCGCCATCTATTTTACTGATTAAGCGCCCGGACGCAATCACCTCGTAGTGCTTTGGAGCTGTTACTGTCCAGCTGACCAAGGCTTTATCAGAAGGGTGGTCGATAACCGGCAACCAATATTGTGCACGATTAGGCCAATTATCCCCAAAAAAAGTGCGCTTGCCATATTTGTTTCGTCGGATATACAAACCGTCTTCGGGTATGCCTTGGTAGACAATTTTTATTTGAAGCGTATCCCTGACTTTATTTTTAGGCCAAAAAACAGTCAAACTATCATTTTGATGCCGGAATTTTAAATTCATTTGACGGCTATCATAAACTCCCAAAACTTGCATACCTTTACCTGAAGCATTAACCGATCGAAAATTTAAGATGAGTTGAGAAACCGGTTTTTTTCT
>WGDF01000102.1 GCA_015493405.1 Flavobacteriaceae bacterium | reverse complement strand
GTTGAATTGTTGAATTTGGAAATTGATGTCCATTCTGAAAACAATTGGACAACATTTATAGTATCGTTCCCTGTTTAAATTTTTATTCCTTTCTCACTTATGAATATTCAGGTCGCCCCTATGGTGCTAGGATTTTTTTTATGATTTGATTGCTACAAAAAAGATTTCAGACTTGCGATTCGGTTACTGAGCTTGTCGAAGTATCAGATTTGCGATTTAGTTGAACCCCATAGGGGTGATATGATTATAGATGAAACAATCCAAAATTGACATTGAACCCCGTAGGGGTGACATATTTGTAATATAAACAATAGAATATTCCATTGAGCGCCGCTAGGTGCGACCTGTTTATAAAAATAACAATAGAATATTCCATTGAGCGCCGCTAGGTACGACCTGTTTATAAAAATAACAATAAAAAAATCCGTTGAGCGCCGTAGGTGCGACCTGTTTATAGAAACAATAATTGAATTCCAATATCCACAACAGGACAATATACCGGTTATTAATTCAATTTTAAGCCAATTTTAAGCAAAAAGCCAATCCCCAAACCTATTTTTGCTAAAAATATTTTAGAATGTTAAACAAAATTATCCAATTTAGCTTAAACAATAAATTAATCATCGGCTTATTCACTTTGACTTGGATCGGTTATGGCATCTTTGCTTTAACACAAATTCCCATTGGTGCCGTGCCTGATATTACCAACAATCAAGTGCAGGTCATTACCACATCGCCGGATTTATCAACCCAAGATGTCGAACAATTTATAACTTATCCTATTGAATTGGAATTGTCCAATTTGCCCGGCGTTAAAGAAATCCGGTCGGTTTCCAAGTTCGGTTTATCTGTTGTTACAGTGGTTTTTGATGACGATATAGGCACGTATTTGCCGCGTCAGTTGATAGCCGAAAAACTTAAAAACGCCGAAGAAATGATACCTAAAAAATTCGGCACACCGTTTATGGGACCCATCACTACCGGTTTGGGTGAAATTTATCAATATATATTAGATGTCAAACCCGAATATAAAGACCGTTATTCTATAACCGATTTGCGTAGCATACAAGATTGGATTGTCAGGCGGCAATTATCCGGTATTCCGGGCGTAGTCGAAGTCAACACTTGGGGCGGTTATTTAAAACAATACGAAGTTGCCATTAATCCGAATCGCTTGCGGTCTATGCATGTTAATATTACCGAAATTTATGATGCGCTTGAAAAAAACAACGCCATAGCCGGTGGCAGTTACATCGAGAAAAATAATGAAAGTTTTTTTATAAGAGCCGACGGGCAAGCCAAAACTATGGAAGATATCAACAATATTATGGTTAAAAATGTCAATGGTGTGCCTGTTTTGATAAGGGATATCGCTACGGTACACATCGGACATGCCAATCGATTCGGGGCGGTTACCGGAAATGGTGAAGGCGAAAAAGTTATGGGACAAATTATGATGCTTAAAGGTGCCAACTCAAAGAAGGTTACCGAAGCCGTTCACCAAAGAGTTGCCGAAGTGCAAAAACATCTGCCCGAAGGCGTTTATATCAATCCGTTTTTAGAACGTGGTGAATTGGTCGGCAAAACCACCTTTACCGTAGCCGAAAACTTAATTTTGGGTTTTATCATTGTTCTGGGAATCGTGTTTTTATTGCTTGGAAATTTACGTTCGGGATTAATCATTGCATCGGTTATTCCGCTGGCATTGCTGTTTACCATATCAATGATGTATTTGTTTGGCATTGATGCCAACTTAATGAGTTTGGGTGCTATTGATTTCGGCATCATCATTGACGGGGCGGTTATCATAGTTGAATTTGTCAGTTTGCAACTGCTTCTAAAATGGAAACGTGTCAGTGCCTTACCCAAAGATGAACGCCAAGATGTTGTGGATCAAATCACTTACAAAAGCACCAAAAAAATGATGGGAGCAGCCATTTTCGGGCAAATTATCATTCTCATCGTGTTTATCCCTATTTTGAGCTTAACCGGTGTGGAAGGCAAAATGTTTCGACCAATGGCTTTGAGTTTTTCATTTGCATTGCTTGGTGCGATGATACTAGGACTGACCTATGTTCCGGTAGT
>WGDF01000101.1 GCA_015493405.1 Flavobacteriaceae bacterium | reverse complement strand
TGCAAGTGCTTGGCTTGGATGTGAACCGGCAAGCTTTGGCGGTCAAAAAAAGTATTGGCTACTTACCGGAAAACAATCCCTTATATTTAGAGATGTATGTGCGGGAATACTTATCATTTGTAGCTTCAATTTTTGGCCTTGCAAAAGAGCGAATTAATGATGTAATTGCTCAAACCGGCTTGGCGCCCGAAGCTCATAAAAAGATAGGGCAGCTCTCCAAAGGTTATCGCCAACGTGTGGGATTGGCTGCTGCCTTGATTCACAATCCCGATATATTGATTTTGGATGAACCGACTACAGGCCTTGATCCTAACCAATTGGTTGATATACGGCGGCTTATCAAAGATTTGGGACAAGATAAAACCATTATATTATCCACTCACATTATGCAAGAAGTGGAACAAATGGCTGATCGGGTCTTGATTATTAATGAGGGTAAAATACAGGCGGATGCTTCTCTTAAAGATTTGAAAGCCGGTCAACAGCAAATTTTAGAAGTAGAATTCGATGTGCGTATTGAGCAAGAGTTTTTAGATCGGTTGCCACACATTTCGGCAGCTGAAAATATTTATGATCACATTTGGTGTTTGGCTTTTGAAACACAGGATGATATGCGGCCTGTCATCTTTGATTTTGCCAATGAACAAGGGTTTAAGATTTTGCAGATGCGTTCTAAAAATAAAAATTTGGAACAATTGTTTAAAGAATTGACCGATTAATATTCAATAGTATAACACAATCGGGCAAAATTATAATTTTGCCCGATTGTGTTTAGTAATTTGAGGTATGTAAGCTTTTTATTTAATCAATAATTTTTTGGTGAAACTGTTTTGATGATTACTTATTTTGATCAAATATATTCCGGCTGCGAAACCGGAAATATTGATGTTAACGTCTTCATTGGCATTTTTGACATAAACGATTTTTCCCGTTAGGTCAGTCATTTTAATTTTATAATTTAAGCCTTTTTTATTTTGAATATAAAGATAATTATGAGCCGGATTAGGGTAAATCTTAAATTTTTCAGCCAGATTTCGGTCAATTGCTGAAATAGGGCCATTGTGATAGAGTTTGGTCGCTCCCAGACCACTGTTTTCTGCTCCGGTTATAAGAAGATCCGGCTTGCCGTCTTGGTCATAATCAGCAGCATCCGCGTCGCCATAATTAACAGCAACAAATGTATTATTGGAATTTTCGGTGAAACTACCTGTTCCATTATTGTTATATAATTTGGCAATAAAAGTTTGGTCAGTACCGGCCACATTAACCCCGGTGATAAAGATATCTATACTGCCATCTCCATCAAAATCGGCTAATTCAAGATTGGCTTTTGTTTGAGCCGGTGTTATATTAAAATGTGAATCTTCGGAAAAACCGCTGCCATTATTAAGCATTAAATGTGCTTCACTATCATTTGATGCCGTTCCTGTCATAACCAAATCGAGTTTTCCGTCATTATCGACATCTCCCCATGCGACATCGCCAAACCAGACTTGGGGTAAGCCGAGATTTTGTTCGGTAAAATTACCGGAACCGTCATTTTTCCAAATTTTTGTGTAGGCTGCATTGTTAGTATTATTCATACCGGACATGACGAAATCCAAATCATTATCGTTGTCATAATCGGCAAAAGCCATTCTTCCGTAAGAAAGGGGTGGTAAGACAGTCGAACTTATTTCTGTGAAATCATTATTTTGTTTCAGATATAATTTTGCCAGATAAACACCATTATTTAAATCAAGACCGGTTAAACCTATATCGAGCACACCATCGTTATTTAAGTCTGCAAAATGGATATCGCCGATATAGACTTGAGGTAAGCCTGCATTAAAGGCTGTAAAAGTATTGTTGCCATTGTTGACATAAATATCTGTAATACTGGTATTGCCGTCGTATCCCATAAGAGCGAGATCTAAATCGCCATCGCCATCAAAATCCCCCCAGTCTGCAGCGCCATAATTTAAAAGAGGTAAGCCCGAGTTGGTAACTAAGGTAAAATTACCATTATCATTTTGATATAAACCGCCGCCATTACTATTGTTATCTAATTCGCCGGATAAATACAAATCTAAATCGCCATCGCCATCATAGTCTCCCCACGCTGCAAAACTGTTTTTAAGTTGTGGTAAACTGCCGGTAGTATCGGTAAAAGTCTGACCAAATGTATAGCTTGTGATCAGTAGAAATAATAAAGTAATTTTCTTCATAATATAAGGTTTTATTGATGTTAGTTACTATACAAAGGTAATAAAAATGATTAAATTTGGATGTCAAAATTTAGATAGCAATGCTAATCAATGAAAAGAATTGATACGAAATAAATATTGTTATTTTAAAGTTACGGCAAGAGAAAACAATATATTTTCCTCTTTATTATTTCAATTTATCCAAATAATAATCATATAAAGCAAACTGAGAACGGATTTCTTTTTTACCGCCTCGTTTGTATTGATTGTCTTGCTTGAGATTAAAGATACGTGCTTTGATATTGTCTCGCCAAGAAATATTAAAAGTATCAATCAGTTCTTTTTTGATGTTTTCATCATAAACCGGCGCTGTAACTTCGACGCGACGGTCTAAATTTCGTGGCATAAAATCAGCGGAACCTATAAATATTTTAGCCTCTTTGT
>WGDF01000100.1 GCA_015493405.1 Flavobacteriaceae bacterium | reverse complement strand
GAATTAATTGACTCAAAATAAGTAAAAGTTTGACCGGAATAATTTTCCGTTTCCAATTCGGTATAAGCTTGGCCGGAATGGATTTTCCAAGCTGCCGCCCATTCAAAATTTTTATAAAAATAACTTGCCGCAATCGATAAAATGTGTCCGGCACCGGTATGCGCCGGAAAAGGATGACTGCCATTCAAACCGTCATATCGTTCGCTGACATCCATATAACTGTAACTCAACCAAGTTTTTAGAGATGAATTGATTTTTTTTCTAACAAACATATCCATCCCAAATGCTTTGCGAATACCCGTATGAAAACTATTGTCAACAGGATTGAGAAAACCCAAAGACAGGGTCGAAATACCATCGGTTTGTTTGTGATAAATATTCATATCGATTAACCAATTGCGCTTTTGAAAAACAGCACCGATTGTCAATTGATTACCGGAAATAACCGGAAATTTATCAAAATCAACCAATCGCCAAATCTTTCGTTCCAAACCCAAATCGGTTAAAACACTTTCATTAATTTGCGAAATGACTTGATGCTTGATTTCACCTGTAAATTGCAAAGTCCAATGCTTGTTGAGTTTTCTATTGATAATCAGGCGCGGTTCCAACTTAAATCGCTGCACCGGCAAATAATAGTTTGCCCGCAATCCGGCATAAATATCCCAATGATGATAATTTTTGCGATGAAAAGCCGTAAACAAGCCGTTGGTATATAGCGTTCTGTCATCATTATCCAGATTAAACACCTCACTGTTATGGCGCTCTTTAAACAAAAAATTAACCGATTTGTAAGCCAGTTGATAACCAAAAGTCCAAGATTGATTCCGGCTGGTTTTCCACTTAAAATCTGTTAAAAAATTGACATCTTTAATCCGGTTATTTTTAGTAAAAACAGACGTGTTTCCTGCATCGGGGGTCGTTTTGGACACATAATCCAAACGATAACCGGAAAAACTAACCGAATTATGCCAAAAAGATTGCTTGAAACCGGTTTTTAAATCCACACTAAAACCTTGATTCTCAGTATCTAAAAAATCATTTAAAGTGGTGTTTTCTTGACGATAAGTATGGGTCAAATCATTATCGATATGAATCATACTCAGATGCAAATTATTGCGCTTGTTGAGTTTATAATTGATTTTAAAATTATAATCCCTGAACATAAAAAATTCGTTCCGCACCTTTGTATTTTGAAATGCTTTATCCTCGTATAATCTAAATGTTTTCGTCTCAAAAACATCTTCGTAAGACCGTCTAAACGAAGCTTGAAAATCCAACTTATCTTTAATTATCGGAAATTTTATAAGCCCGTCAGCTGAAATACCGTTCAGCCCTACTTCCATTTGTGGTTTATCCGCAATTTTACCGGAAGTTTTAATGTCGATAACACTCGACACGCGTTCCCCGTAAACAACCGGTGTGCCTTTGTCAATAAAGGTGATGCGATGCGGTATATTCGGATTAAACACCGAAACCAAACCGAACAAATGTCCGCCATGATAGATATTAATGCCGTCCCAAAGAATCCTGTTTTGATCCGCAGTGCCGCCTCTAACCGAAAATTGCGTAGCCGTTTCGTCCAAACTAACCACACCGGGCAAAATCTGAATCCCTTCCAGAATATCCGGTTCTGTCAGACCGGGCAACAATTGCCATTTTTTCGAATTTATCTCAAACGAGCCCTTATCCGATTTGGTAATACCGTTTCCCAAATAACCCGTTACCAATACTTCTTTGAGCAAATTTGATTTGCTTGGAACCACATAAATATATCGCTTATCAATCTTTTGAAATTCAATATTTAACATTAAAGACAAGTCCAACAAGACGGCATCTAACGAATCATAATCGCCTTGTAAGCTTACACTTTTGTCCTTTAATAAATCGGTCGGGTAGGAAAATTTGACCTGAAATTGTTGTTCCAATTGGTGTAAAACCCAAGTGGCTTGTTTTTGTTTGTAATCAAGATGTAGCGGCAAATGCCGGCTCGTTTGTGCCAGCAAAGTTTGTCCCCATAAAATTACCATCAATAACCGGAAATACTTCATATTTTATTTAAACAAAATAACTTGATGATTTTTTATGCGATATTTAATGCCCAAAGTTTTAAAAACAGCCGCCAGTGCTTTTTGAAAATGGTGATGCGGAAAACTACCGGTAAATTTAACATTTTCATCAATATTGGAAGTATCAAAATGGATATGATATTGATTTTCCAAATCTTTTAAGACATATTTCAAAGCCGTATTTTGATAACTGCTTTCACTGGACAGCCAATCCGGTTGTGATTTTTGCAATTCCCAATGTTGCACCAAATCATCTGATTGACGAACAGCTTTTCCCGGGGTTAAAATGGTATCAATATTTGATGATTTTACCCAAACTTTGCCGGTATAGCATACCACTTGAAACAAACCGGACAAATCCTTGACATCAAACTGCGTACCTAAAACTTTCACTTGCCCTTGATTGGTTTTTACCACAAAATCGCTGCCTTTCTTTACTTTAAAAAAAGCTTCACCTTCCAAATAAACCTCGCGTTTATCATCCCATTTACTTTTTGAATAAGACAAAACCGAATTGGCATTCAAAATCACTTCCGAACCATCGAGCAATGCCACTTGTTTGGTTTCACCCACACCGGTTTTTATCAACACATCGGTATTGAATGTTAAAGCTCTGTAAAGCCCGAATAACAAT
>WGDF01000099.1 GCA_015493405.1 Flavobacteriaceae bacterium | reverse complement strand
CGGAACAAAGTATGGATAACCAAATTTTATTAATGCAAGATAAAGGGCAATTTAAATTATTGGCGCAAAATGAAATGAAGATTGATAAGGTTCAAGTATTTGATATAACCGGTCAACTCATCTTTGAAAAACAAGCGATAAATCAATCTGAATATTTCATCGACTTGCATCAAATAGCAACCGGTAATGTACTTATTTTTAAAATTGTAACTACAAATCATTTGATCACTGTCAAAAAAGCAGTTAAAATGTAAAAAACTCACTTTTATAAAATTAAACCTGTCAAAACTTACCTTGGCAGGTTTTTTGTAGTTTTGTGTTGAATAAAAAAAATAAAATTATGTTTGGAAAAATGTTTGATATTATGGGTAAGATCGATGTAGCCAAAAAAAATGTAGAAGCTGCACGCGAGAGATTAGACCACGTTTTAATTGATGCTGAAGCCGGCAACGGTTTGGTTAAGGTAAGCGTAACCGGCAATCGTATTTTAAAAAACCTAAAGATTGCTGATGAAGCTATGCAAGATAAAGAAATGTTGGAAGATTACCTAATGATAGCTTTAAACAAAGCGCTGGAAGAAGCCGGAAAAATGCAAGAGGCCGAGCTCAAAAAAGCGGCGAAAGATGCTATGCCCAATATTCCGGGGCTGGATGGTCTGCTTTAAAAATAATCATAAAGAAATGCTTTTGCCCTATTGTATTATACTGTAGGGCATTTATTTATTTAAGCTTTATTTTAAACATCTCTTGACCTTCAATATAACCGGTAAAAACATCGTCAATAGACATTTTGCCGACGCCTGCCGGTGTTCCCGTAAAGATCAAATCGCCTTTTTTAAGTGTAAAAAAAGTTGAAATGTAGGCAATTAGTTTATCAATAGGCCAAAGCATATCGGCTGTATGTCCTTGTTGCACTATTTCATCATTTTTCTTTAAACTGAAATGAATATCTTGCAAATTTTTAAAAGCGTTTTTCTCTAAAAATACGGAGCTGACCACGGCTGAGTTATCAAAAGCCTTGGCTTTTTCCCAGGGCAATCCTTCGGCTTTTAAACGAGCTTGTAAATCTCGGGCTGTAATATCCAAGCCTAAGCCTATTTGGTCATAATAGCGGTGGGCAAATTGCGGCGCAATATGTTTCCCCATTTTCCCTATTTTAACGATTAATTCGACTTCATAATGGAATTCTTGTGCAAAGTCAGGTAAATATAGCGGATTGCGTGGTGGTAATAGGGCTGTGTCCGGTTTCATAAACAAGACCGGCTTCTTAGGCTTTTCATTCTTAAGTTCATTGATATGTTTGGCATAATTACGCCCAACGCAGACTATTTTCATATTTGTTTTGTATTTTGATGAATGATAAAAGCATAATCTCGGGCAGTATCCCTTAAAGATTTGAAACGACCGGAAGCACCGCCATGGCCACTTTCCATATCGGTATGCATCAGTAAAAGGTTTTGATCGGTTTTCATGTCTCGTAATTTGGCCACCCATTTGGCCGGTTCCCAGTATTGTACTTGCGAATCGTGCAAGCCTGTTGTGACCAGTAGATGGGGATAATTTCGGGCGGTTACATTGTCATAAGGAGAATAGCTTTTGATATAGTTATAAAATTCAGGATCATTTGGGTTACCCCATTCATCATATTCACCGGTTGTTAAAGGAATGCTATCATCAAGCATGGTGGTCAATACATCGACGAAAGGTACTTGGGCAACGATGCCGTGAAACAGTTCGGGTGCTTGATTCATTACGGCGCCCATCAGTAAGCCGCCGGCCGATCCGCCCATTGCATATAATTGCTGGGGCGTTGTATAATTTTGTTCATTTAAATATTTGGCCACATCGACAAAATCATTAAAAGTATTTTTTTTATTCAATAGTTTACCGGCTTCATACCAAGGACGGCCCAAATATTCACTACCGCGAACATGTGCAATAGCAAAGACAAAGCCGCGGTTCAAAAGGGAGAGTCTAGTGATGCTAAATCCGGGATCAACCGTAATGCCATAAGAACCATAGCCGTAGAGTAAGAATGGATTGGGCTGCTCAATAGGCGTGTCTTTATGCCAAACCATAGAAACCGGAATCTGCTGCCCGTCTCTGGCAGTTACCCAAATACGTTGAGAACGGTAATTATTTTTATCAAATTTTCCATCCGGAATTTCTTGTTCTTTGAGAACTGTTTTATGTTTAGAAACCGGATTATATTGAATAACCGAAGCCGGAGTAGTCATTGAGTTGTAAACAAAACGAAAATCTTTGGCTGACATTTCGGGATTATAGCCTATGTAAACATTATAAGTTTCTTCTTCAAAATCAATATGATAATCTTTTGTTTCAGAGATTATACGCAGTTTATTCAAACCTTGTTTGCGTTCCTGTAGAACCATAAAATCATCAAAAATATCGAGATCTTCAAGCATAACATCGGGCCGATGAGGTATATATTCTTGCCATTGTTCTGATAGTGTATGTTCTAAAGGAGTCTGCATCAATTTGAAATTGGTGGCATTGTCTTTATTCGTTAGGATATAAAACCGGTCTTTTCTATGAAATAGATTATACTCTACACCACGCTGTCTCGACGCAAAAATTTTAAACTGACTCTGTGGTTCATCAGCTTTAATATATTGATACTCTGTAGTTAATGTGCTAAATGAAGCAATATAAATATAAGTGTTGCTCTTGCTTTTGGTTACAAAGACATCAAACATTTCATCCTTTTCTTCGTAAATCAATTCATCTGCAGTAACAGGCGTGCCCAAACGGTGTTTATAAATCTGAAAAGCGCGCAAGGTTTCAGGATCTTTTTTGGTATAAAACAGTGTTCGGTTATCATTAGCCCAAACGGCCTGACCGGTCGTACTTTCTATTTGATCATCCAAAAAATCACCGGTTTCTAAATCTTTGATTTTCAAGGTGTATTGCCGTCTGCCCGTTGTATCTTCACCAAAAACAGCCAAACGATTATCCGGACTGATTTCAATACCCGTCAATTTGTAGTAGCTAAAGCCTTCAGCCATAGCATTCTCATCGAACATGATTTCTTCG
>WGDF01000098.1 GCA_015493405.1 Flavobacteriaceae bacterium | reverse complement strand
GAATCGAAGATTTTTTGACCGTAGATAGAAGTGGGCAATTGCGGAAACCGATTTAAATCCGGTAATAATTGTAAATCTTCAGTTTGAAATAAAGGAGCAAAGCCTGCATAAGGATGCGTAGCCCCCCAAATAGTGATCACCGGCACACCGAACAAAGCCGCCAGATGACCATTTCCGGAATCCATACTCACCATTAGATTTAACCGGCTGATTAATTGCAATTCTTCCTCAAATTGAAAAAGTCCCGCCGTATTGACGATTCGATTGCGATCCAAAGCCTCCAAGGTCTCCAATGCAACTTTGTCATCAGGGCCGCCGAATAACAAAAAATTAGCTTGTGGATGCTGCTCCAATACCCGCTTCAAAACCACTTTTATTTTTTCTATCGGATATTGTTTCCCTTCATGCGCTGCAAAAGGGGCTACACCTATCAATTTTTGACCTTCAAAAGGATTTAAGAACAACCGAATCGAAGCTGACGATTCAGGTTTTACGCTTACAAATCGCTGTAAATCAACAGTAAAACCAATCTGCTCAAATACGTTGGCATAACGTTCATGGGTAGTTCGTAAAGGTTTCAATATTTTGTATCGGGAGCGTGTCAAAGCTTTCTTTTCTTGTCGTCCTTTATCAATAACTGCCACTTTATAACCGGCTATTTTAAAAAAAGAGCGCAAAATTTTAGTGCGCAACACATCGTGTAAATCAGCAACAAAATCGGGCTTTTCCTTTTGTAATAAACGACTCAATTTGTAAAGTCCGGAGAGCCCTTTATAATTATTTTTTAAATCAACCCCAATAAATTGAAGGCGGGGAATATCTTTAAATATCGGCGCAAAAAAAGGCCGTGAAACCATAATAATTTCAAGCTCCTTATGTTGTATTAAAAGCGCTCGTAATACAGGCGCTGCCATAGCGACATCACCCATAGCCGAAAAACGGAAAACCATAATTTTGGCCATTATTGCGCAGGTTCTGTAAATTTGCGTTGCGCAGCTTCTCTATCCAACATAAACAAACCGCTTCCTTTACCGCCGACCAATTTGAGTTGTGCCAATAAATCGGAAACATTTGCCTCCTCTTCTACTTGCTCATCGACAAACCATTGCAAGAAATTAACCGTGGCATGATCGCGTTGATCCATAGACAAACTTACCAATTCATTAATCGATTGGGTAATCTGTTGCTCATGAGCCAAAACATCTTCAAAAACGTCAATGATATTTTTCCATTTATGTTTGGGCTTAGCTATGGATTTCAATTCAAGTTTACCACCCCGATCCAGTAAGTAATCCAGCATTTTCATCGCATGAAATTTTTCCTCTTCATACTGCATCCGCATCCAGTTGGCAAACCCAAACAAACTGATTTCATTGAGATAGGCGCCCATAGATAAATACAAATAAGCCGAAAAAAACTCAGCATTGATTTGTTTATTGAGATATTGTTCTACTTTTTTTGGTAACATAATAGCTGTTTTTATGATAACAAATATACGATGATTTTAAGCATCGTAATCAATTCTTTTTATTATTTTTTTCAAACCATTGCACTAGTATTTCAGCCTTATGCCGACCTACAATCGGTATTAAATCTTCAAATGACGTCGATTGGATTCTTTTAACCGATTTGAATTTTTTTAACAAAACCAAGATCGTTTTAGGCCCGATCCCGGGGATCTGCTCCAAATCAGTTTTCAAGGTAGCATTCATCCGTTTTTTTCGGTGAAATGTAATGCCAAAACGATGTGCCTCATCACGGGCTTTTTGTATCACTCTTAAAGTTTCAGATTTTTTATCGAGATATAAGGGCACCGGATCATAAGGATAATAAATTTCTTCAAGACGTTTGGCTATACCGATCAGTGCTATTTGGCCATAGAGTCCTATTTTTTTCAAACTTTTTACAGCTGAAGACAACTGCCCTTTTCCGCCATCAATAATGATGAGTTGTGGCAAAGGAGCATCTTCTTTTACCAAACGGGTATAACGCCGCTCTATAATTTCTTCCATTGAAGCAAAATCATCGGGGCCTTCAACCGTTTTAATATTGAAATGCCTGTAATCTTTTTTACTGGGTTTACCGTTTTTAAAGACTACACAAGCCGCAACCGGATTGGTGCCTTGTATATTAGAGTTATCAAAACATTCGATATGTCGCGGTTCAACAGACAATTTTAAATCTTGTTTCATCTGCTGCATCAATCTATTGACGTGTTTATCGGGATCGGTTAACTGCAACTGCTTTATTTTTTCGAGTCTGAAATAAACGGCATTGCGTCGGGATAGTTCCAACAATCGTTTTTTATCGCCTTTTTGTGGCACGTTCCACTTAGTATCTTGCAAAATGTCTATGGCGAAAGGCACCAATATTTCTTTGGTTTGTAAGTCGAAACGCTGTCGCATTTCCACTATAGCCAGCTCTAATAATTCCCGGTCCGTTTCATCTAGTTTTTTCTTCATTTCTAACGTATGCGAACGAATGATAGCACCATGCCCGACTTGTAAGAAATTGACATAGGCATATGTCGCATCGGAAATAATATTGTAAACTTCAACATTGTTAATCGCCGGATTAACCACTGTTGATCGGGCTTGGTAGTTTTCAAGCGACTCTAATTTTTCTTTAATTTCTTGCGCTTTTTCAAATTCTAACCGGTCTGCATAAACTTGCATTTGCGTTTTAAAAAATTTAACTGCCGATCTGAAATCACCTTTAATTATTTGTTTAATCTGCTTAATATCAGATAAATAAGAAGATTCCGTTTGTAAACCTATACAAGGCGCTTGACACAAGCCGATATGATAATCCAAACAAACATCAAATTTGCCTGCTTTGATATTTTCGGGACTCAAATTCAATTTACAGCTGCGGATCGGATAAAGCTGATGAATCAATTCTAATAAAGTGCGCGCCGTTTTAACTGACGGATAGGGACCATAATAGGAAGAACCATCTTTAATGACTTGACGGGTTAAAAAAACTCGGGGAAAGGCTTCCTTTTTAATACAAATCCAAGGATAGGTTTTATCATCCTTCAAAAGCACATTGTATTTGGGTTGGTGTTTTTTGATCAAAACATTTTCAAGCAACAAAGCATCTGTCTCAGTTTCAACCACAATGACTTTAATATCGGCAATATGATGCACCAGCATTTTAGTTTTACCGATATGATATTTATTAAAATAAGACCCGACGCGTTTTTTTAAATTTTTAGCTTTGCCTATATAAATGATAACACCTTGTTTATCAATAAATTGATATATACCGGGACTATTTGGCAAGGTCTTTGATATTTCTCGAAATGTCTGCAATATATAATTATTTTGAAGTTATAAATATATTGTAAAATTAAGTAACTTTGCAAAACTAAAACATGTTTCACAACATAAACCAAGAATATGAATAAATTTTACTTAATCCTATTCATTTTATTGATGCCTTCTTTGGGAAAAGCGCAATTTGATGATGATGTTTCAAAAATCACACTATATGATAATGCTATAGATATGAAGATCTATACGCAAATGGTGGCTAAAGATAAACTCTACCTGATTTATAACTTAAAAAAAGAACAAGCCGGCAAAGAATTGGATTATGCTATGGCTATGATTTCAGAAAATTTAAGCAATATCGACTTGAATGAAGACCAACCGCAAATTGTTGAGAAACTCAAAAAATTAAAAGATGTTTGGTTTAAACTCAACAATCGGTTAACTCAAAATCTAACGCCTAAAGAATTCACCAATTTGTTTTTTGAAGTCAATACATTTGATCATTTAATCTCGGATTTGGTGGTAAAAATGCGTGAAGTTTACAACTTACCCTTTGAAAAAATGGAAAAATATGAAGCCATCCAAAAACTGCGGGAAGCCATTCAAAAGATTAATTTGAGTTATTACGCCAATTATCTGGGACTGAGTAAAAGTTTTCAACATGAATACCAAAAAAATATTAAAGATGTCAACACCTTAATCAAACAAAAAAGTAACATTTTTTTGAATGATCCCATAGCAGACAAATCATTTGCAGATGTCATTATTGACTGGAACTTCTTAAGAGCCAACCTTTTATCAAGCTCCGCCAAAAATCCTAAAACCGTATTTAGTTTGGTTACTTCAATTGACTTTAAACTGAAAACTATTAAAAATACTTATATTGAAAATCTAAATAAAGATTTTTAAAAAAATATAAAATATTTACCTATGAAACACCTATCAATTTTTATATTAATCGTTTTTTTGAGTCTTACCCCTTCAAAAATCAGTGCACAAATCTCTGATAACCCGATTGATGTTCTGACACAAAAACTGTTGCAAAACGAATTGCTTTCCAATCGTTTTATCAGAAATTTCGTTTTTATCAAAACCAATACTTTTAAGAAAAAAGCTATGGCTGATATGGATAAAAGTTTGGCTAAATTTGACGATAATTTATCTTACATTATTTTGCATTTACCATATGATAAAAAGACTAAAGAAGATTTTTTGAAATTGCAAAATCTATGGAGTATTTACCGCCTCGATGTAACAGACTACAATAAAGAACACTATAAAAAATTAATTTTAAAGACGCGGAAACTTGAAAAATATATCAACGCTCTTAATAAAGATGTACTTATCAAACATCCGGCCTATGGACGCAATAAAAAAAATATCAGCTTAGCCGAATTAGCAGTTCAAAACGGTAAGGATATTGATAAAATTGCGGCAGCTTATGTTCTACAGAATGGTTTGAACTTTCCCGATGCTTTCAATTATTTCGAAATCAATTCCGGCGATTTCAATAAAAACCTCAAAAAAATTGGAAAATTCAAAAAATTGGCAGGTAAAACCCACGATTTAATTCTTGATTTAAAAACAAATCTGGCTTCTATCATAACCTTAAAAGACAAAGGCAAATACAATCCTAAAATGATGTATGCTTATGTGAATTCCTATTCTAAAAAAACGTTTAAATTACTCGACATCATTATCAAAACTATAAATTAATCCTTTTATGAAAAAAATTAGCTATTATTTGGTGGTGTTTTTTGTATTTCAAATGACTGCCAAAGCCCAATATGAAGACATGCTTGATGTTAGTGATGCCCTGCAAAGTGCACTTGATGTGAGAACTTCCGCCGTTAAAATTGTCAAAGATTACTTATACCGCGGCTTAAAAATCAACTATGTTTCCAAGGAAAATGATGAAAATTTATCTAATGGAGAATTCAGCTTAATGCGATTGGAAATTTATGCCAAAGATCATCCGGAATTAAAAGATCAGATCAATGCCGTAGGCCATCAATGGAAAAACTTACGTGTATTGGCTTTACAAAAACCACAAAAGAATAAAATGCCCGGCCTACTGGGACAATTAAAATCTTTTTTAACCGCTTCTAATCAGCTTATTAACACTATTAAAAAAACAGATAAAGCAACCAAACTTTCTTACCAGCAATCCGCTAATAATATGGAACTCTTATCACAACAATTGGCCTTTTTATATGGCATGAAAGTCGCGGGAATCAAAGATCCTATCATTGGACATGAAATCAGTCGATGTCAAACTGATTTCCAAACCGATTTAAATAAAACTTTTTTTTCAGGTGAAAATACAATTGACATCTCTAATTCTTTGAAATCTATTCAAGCAGATTGGGAAATGGTCAAACGAACCACTCAAAACACGTCAGAAAGCAACTCTTTGAATACCATTTATGTGTTGATGGATAAAATCAGTGATGCAGCAAGAAAATCAGCTATTTTATATCAAGAAAAGGTTAAAAAGGAATTGAAAAAAAGAAAATAATTTGAAAT
>WGDF01000097.1 GCA_015493405.1 Flavobacteriaceae bacterium | reverse complement strand
ATTTTTCACCCTGATAAAATAACGTCTTCTTTTTTAGAAAAAAATGATATAGAAGCAGTCATCATCAGCAAACCTGAAGCGCAGCCCTTGGAATTATTAAACATTGCCAATAAGTATTTAGATTTGGGATTGAAAGTTAAAACCGTGCCTTTTATCAACCAATGGATTGATGAAGAGCACATTCAAATTAATCAAATTAAAGAACTCAATATTGAAGATTTATTAAATCGACACCCTATAAAGATTGACAATCAAATTATCAAGAATGACATTCACCATAAAATCGTAATGATTACAGGCGCAGCCGGTTCTATCGGTTCCGAAATTGCCAATCAAGTTCGTCATTTTTCACCTAAATTTGTGGTGCTTATAGACCAAGCCGAATCGGCTTTGTATGATCTGCAACAAGAATTTATCAGTCAATCATTTGAAAATTTTATTCCTATCGTTGCGGACATCCGAGATAAAAATAGAATGGCTTTATATTTTGAAAAATACCAACCGGATATCATCTATCATGCAGCGGCTTACAAACATGTCCCTTTGATGGAAGCAAATCCTTATGAAGCCATCAAAATCAATATTTTAGGCTCTAAAATTGTCATGGATTTAGCCATTCGGTATGGGATTGGCAAATTTGTTATGGTTTCTACGGACAAAGCCGTCAATCCGACCAATGTTATGGGTGCAACTAAACGTGCTGCCGAAATGTATGCTACTTGTTTACAAAAAACCAATCCGAACACCAAATTTATCATTACCCGTTTTGGAAATGTTTTGGGTTCTAACGGATCTGTCATTCAACTCTTTAAAAAGCAATTGAAAAAAGGAGGCCCATTAACTGTAACTCATAAAGAAATCACCCGATTTTTTATGACCATTCCCGAAGCTTGTAATCTGGTTTTAGAAGCCGGCACTATGGGAAAAGGAGGTGAAATATTTGTTTTTGATATGGGCGCCCCCGTGCTTATCTATGATTTGGCTGTTAAAATGATACAACTCTCCGGTTATAAATTCCCGGAAGAAATAGATATCAAGATAACCGGATTGCGTCCGGGAGAAAAACTTTATGAAGAAGTCTTGGGCTCAAATGAAGGAAACTTACCCACGCATCACAAGAAAGTAAAAATAGCTCAAATCAATCAGGTTGATTGCAAAGCCGTTTCAAGGCAAATAAGGCAATTAAAAGATTATCAAAACTTAACAAATTTTGAATTAGTCAAAATATTGAAAGAAATGATTCCCGAATTTGTTTCAAATAATTCCATATTTGAAAAATTAGATGTAAATTAAGCCTTTAAAATTATACAAAATGGAAAATAAAAAAACTTTTAACAACATTATCGTTATGTTCGCATCCTTATATGCTATTTTAGGCATTTTATTGATGTTAATCAAATCCCCTACTGCTAACCCCAAAGATCCTGCTATGATAGCTATGGGTTTTGTGTCGCTTTTTTTATTCATAGGTTTACCGGTTTTAGCCGTTTGGTATTATAAGAAACAAGGCTATTCGGTAACCTTAGGAAAAGCCGTCATACTAGGCGTTTTAATTGGTCTGCTAGGTGGTTTAATCGTTGCGGTTTACGCCTATATTTATTTCGCTTATATCAATCCCGGAGCAATTGATCAAGTCATGGAAATGTCTAGAAAAATATTAGAAGATAATGACATGTTTACCAAAGATATGATTGAAAAACAAATGGAAATGACCAAAAAATTCTTTGTTCCGATGCAATTTATAGGCCAATTATTTTCCGGTTTGCTCTATGGTGTTATTGGAGGTTTATTAGGTGGCTTATTTTTTAAAACACCCACTGAAAATTATTAAGATCTATCCCTTAAGCCCATATACTTATGCAGATTAGTTTAGTTATTCCATTACTGAATGAAGCCGAGTCTCTGCCCGAATTGCACGCGTGGATAACAGATGTAATGCAGCAAAATAATTTTAGTTACGAAATCATTTTTTTAGATGATGGCAGCACAGACAATTCTTGGGCAATTATTTCAGATTTGGCACAAAAAGATGAGCATGTCAAAGGCGTGAAGTTTAAACGAAATTACGGTAAATCACAAGCTTTACATGCCGGTTTTAAACTGGCACAAGGCGATGTGGTCATTACGATGGATGCCGATTTGCAAGACAATCCCGAAGAAATCCCCGAATTATACCGGATGATTACCAATGAAAATTATGATTTGATATCGGGCTGGAAAAAAGTGCGTCACGATTCTAAAATTAAAAAAAATATCCCTTCAAAAGTATTTAATTGGGCAGCGCGTAAGGTGTCCGGTATTTACCTTCACGATTTTAATTGCGGCCTGAAAGCTTATAAAAATCAAGTCATTAAAGACATTAATGTATATGGTGAAATGCACCGCTATATTCCTTTCTTGGCGAAAAATGAAGGCTATACTCATATTGGCGAAAAAGTGGTCAAACACCAAGCCCGAAAATACGGTGAAACTAAATTCGGTTCCGGAAGATTCATCAAGGGGGTGTTAGATTTAATCACACTTTGGTTTTTAACCCGATTTGCCAAACGCCCAATGCACTTATTCGGCGCTTTGGGTATTTTGATGTTCTTAATTGGCGGATTGGCTACGGTTTTTATCCTGGCAGTCAAAGCCTATAAATTATATTATCATATTCCAACACATTTGGTTACAGACCGTCCTTGGTTTTATATTGCCTTAGCTGCCATGATTTTGGGAAGTCAATTCTTTTTGGCTGGTTTTTTAGGTGAAATGTTGATCAAAAATTCTTCAAATGTCCAACGATATAAGGTAGATGCAGAGGTGTAATTAATTCAATAATCATTAAACTGTTGAATCCGATTTTTGCCATTATAAAAAAATAAAATTTGTATTGATTTTTTCGTAACCCAAATAATGAATGTAACACACATAACGTACGTAACATACGTAACGCACGTAGAGACGCACGGCCGTGCGTCTCTACAACAACACCGATAAAATGAAAATTTTGTAATGACCAAATATAAAAATAAATATCGCATAAAATCGCATAGAATGCCCGATTGGGATTATTCCGGTAATGGTATTTATTTTTTAACCATTGTAACACAAAATCGTGTTTGCAATTTGGGTAATGTAAATAATGGTAAAATGGTTTTGTCTGATTTTGGAAAAATTGTCGAAACAGAATTGTTAAAATCATTTGAAATCCGTGATGAATTATTTTTGGATGAATATATTATTATGCCCAATCATATACATATTATTGTCATTTTGAATAATCCTAACATTGGTATTGATTCACACGTAGATACGCACGGCGCAAAACCCATCACCGAATCCGAACCACCAAAATTATTTCGTCTACCCAAATCGATTTCATCATTTATGGCGGGTTATAAATCGGCAATAAATTCAATAATTGATGATTATATTGATCAAAATCAATTAATTACACAAAAATTTAATCGAAATAATCATTTTTTTCAATCAAATTATCACGACCGTATTATCAGGAATAAAGCGGAATATGAACGCATAAAGAATTACATTATCAATAATCCTAATAATTGGAAGAATGATGAATTAAGAAAATAAGGATTAATAAAATTATGACAACAATGCCTAATACAAAATGAACGACAACGAAATAAAAGGATTGGCTAATAAGATTACCGCTTTGCATAAAGAAATTGCATTACAAACTTTACTGTATTGGAAACCAAAGGCGGAACAAATAATCAATAATAAAAGTCAAGGTATTAGTGAGATTGAACACACTTTAGATGCACTTTGTGAAGCGGCTTTTGATGATGAAGTCTTGGCTGTTTTTAAAAAATTATGCCGCTATTATTATGATATTGATCCGGTAGCCACAGCAGAACAAATTCAGTTTTATCGTGAAATGTGGGATAGTGATAGTTTTAATAAAGATAATAAATGATTAGGTAGGTTATACTTATACAATCTGCCCCATCACATTCCCCTTCTCATCCACATTCATCAGCACAACTTCCTGT
>WGDF01000096.1 GCA_015493405.1 Flavobacteriaceae bacterium | reverse complement strand
GTTGATATACTTTTGTCATGCCAATACCTCCGTGATGATTTCGGGCAGCCGTGATGGTCAGCCCGATGAGGTATTGTACTGCAAAGATGCAGGCCAGGAAAATGACAACAGGAAAGGAATGGAAAATTAAGAAGAACCTATCGTAATATCAAGGTTTTTTCCGCGCAGCGGTTCAGTTCAACGTCTGCAATAACCTGCCACAAAGATAGGTAGCGATGTGATTATGTTTAACAAAAAACTCAATAGAAGCAGGGCGACAGCAGAACCGCAGGCTCTTTGTGGTCAGGTTAATTGCCTTGTTCTCTTTTTTTTAGATCGTAAAATTAAACAGTTTGAGGGGGAAAAATTGGCTGATAAGATTAAAAAAAATGTTGACCATGAGGGATGGAATATCGTTGAATTGCATTTACCTATAGTAAAAGATCCACTAATGATTGCGTTTAAAAATGACACCATACGTATCAGATATTTTGAAACTGGAGCACCAATCATTCCAATTGAGCATACGTTTTCGCGAGAAGAAAAATCTGAAAATGTAATTAAAAAAATAATTGCAAAAATTGATAAGTAATATTTTTCAAAAGAGAACGACCGGTATCACCGGAAACAAGCAGAATTACTGACCAGCGTGTTTCGCAGTAAGATGTTTGAGCAACCGATGACGGTTATTTGAAAAACCGCGCTGCTTGTTTTCCGGCGAATACCATTGTTAGCTGATTTTACTCACAAAACTTTCTATATGGTCAAGGGATTCTTTATAGTTCCTAGTTGGTAATTGAACATTTTCCCCGTCTGGCATTTCATATGTCGAAGAATTTGGTAAGCGATGTAACGGTATTCCTAAGCTTGCAGAGACCTTTCCAGCGGTATGAAAATCTTTAATATTTGACACATACGCTGCTTCATAATCATCTTTTGACTTTATAGATCCTTGATAATTGGTAAATATGCCATTATTTTTGCTCCACTGCACATAGCAAAATTCAATTAACTCACTTCTAACAGAATCAAATGCCTTTGCTACTCCTAAATTTGATGTGAAATTATTAAAAACAAATTCATAAAGTAATGGTAATTTAAGATTAAATTCATTAATTTTGCTTGTAAATGTGATGATATCTTCAGCATATTTTTTATGAGCTGCCGAAGGATATTCAGCATATAATAGCATTAATATTCCCTTAATCCCTTCTAAAGAACTATAATCAGCCATCATTGGTACAATAATGTGGTCTGATGACACTAAACCCATTTGAGTATAAATAGAAAAACTTGGGTTACAGTCAATGAACACAGTAAGTGATTTGAATTTTTTATTCCTGAATTCTAATTTGGTAAGACGTTTTATTGCAGTCATGTATTCTTTCCAAGCATTGACATTGGCGGGATTAATGACTGAATAATTTAGAGCTAATGAAAGTGATTCTAAAAACGAATCTCCTGCAATTAAATAGAGATTATCGGTGATATTCTCGTTAATTTTTGATATTTGGATTGAGTATGTTTGCTTAATGCTCGTAAATCCTGAGTTTCCTTTTAAGAGCCAATCCATAAAGCCAACAATATTCCGTCGAGAACGGCGGGCTTGAAGATTTTGATTTGTTTTATATCCTAAATGACCACCACCAAGAAGAAATTGTGAAATGTTTGCCTGTGGACATAGGTCAATTACTAACACCTGTTTTTGGGGGTGTTTTTCAGCATACAAGCAAGCCAGATTTTGGCAGATAGTTGTTTTTCCGACACCGCCTTTATTATTGTAAATCGAATAAATTTCTATACTCATTTAAATCTCCTTGAAAAGCTAACGTCCCGCATCACCTGACCCAAGCGAATCTATCGACTAACATGAATAAGGCCAAAAAAGGTTGAGATTACCGAGACACTCGCCAAAACCGTGCCGTGCTTGGGGTCAGTGTGTATGCGATTGTTCGGCTATTTATGCCGTTTTTTTTATGTTGATTATGAACCAAAATGGAGACATATCATTGAAAATTCAATCAATATGGACTGAAAGTCCATAGTTTTAACTATAATGTGTTTCGCACACTAAAGAACAACTTGGATACTAAACAACCACCAGCTACAAGCTGGAGGGTTTAAAGCTCGGCGGGCTAAACCGCCGACTGAAAGCAAATGCGTCTGCAAGACGGTAGTTTTAAACCACAGGCTGAAAAAACGGCTAAAGCCTGCCCAGCAACAATAAATGTCCCCCATTTCTATTCTAATTTTCAATCGTGACCTCAATAGGTTTCGATACTATGCATGCGGTCGTAATGACAACCTAAAAATGACCACCTGTGCTAACCCAAATTTGACCAGCCCGAGCTTGGGTTAAAATATGACGGTTCCAGGCCCCGGCCGGTAATGGAGGGAGCCCGTAGGGCGACCGGAATTACCGGCCGGGGCCTGGATGGCCG
>WGDF01000095.1 GCA_015493405.1 Flavobacteriaceae bacterium | reverse complement strand
GTATAAAATGCGGGGTAAAGATTTGAGTATTTGTGAAAAATGTACGGCGCCATCTTGTATCAATCCGGTTGTTTGTAGCAATTTAGATACTTCGCATAAAGATTTATTGGAGATTTACCAAATGGTAGATCAGCATCCTAAGGTTAAAAAAGCTTTTGTAGGAAGCGGTATTCGCTATGATTTGACAGTGTCTTCTTTCAATAAAAAAGCCAATCCTAAAGAACTTGAAGGTTATTTGGAACAATTGGTAACCCGACATACATCAGGGCGTTTGAAGGTCGCCCCCGAACATACCTCGGATAAAGTCTTAAAAATGATGCGAAAGCCTTCTTTTAAATATTTTCATGATTTTAAAAAAACTTATGACAAAATTTTAAAAAAACATCATTTAAAACAACAATTAGTACCCTATTTTATTTCTTCACACCCGCAGAGTGATATGGAAGATATGGCCAATTTGGCTGCCGAAACCAAAAATATGGGATTTCAATTGGAACAGGTGCAAGATTTTACCCCAACACCTATGACTGTAGCTACAGTTGCCTATTATTCGGGTTATCATCCTTATACTTTAAAACCGGTTAAGACGGTTACGGATCGCAAATCAAAATTGGATCAATGGAAATTTTTCTTTTGGTATAAACCTGAAAATCGGCAATGGATAAAAAATAAATTAACGGACTTAAACCGGCGTGATTTAATGGCGGTTCTTTTAGATCGGGCAGGTAAAAATAAAGCTGAAACCGTTGGAAAAAGCCGGGCCCATAAAAAAAAACGGGGGCCTCACCATGCACGCAAACAGCGTAAATAGTTTTAGTTTTAACTCAAGTTATTGCTGATAAAATCGTATTTTTGCGCTTTGCAAATTTTAGTTCATTTTAATGAAAGATTTATCCCAAATATTTAATTCGGACCAGCATATTTTTATTGAAGAGGCTGCTGAAAATAATTTAAAAAATGTCAGTGTTTTGATTCCCCGTAATCAATTGGTTGTCATTACCGGTGTGTCAGGTAGCGGGAAGTCAAGTTTGGCTTATGATACTTTATATGCCGAAGGCCAACGGCGTTATATTGAAAGTTTGTCTTCCTATGCACGACAATTTTTGGGAAAAATTCAAAAACCCAAGGTTAAAAACATCAAAGGGATTGCACCGGCGATTGCCATTAAACAAAAAGTTAACACTTCTAATCCGCGTTCTACGGTCGGTACGGCAACTGAAATATATGATTATCTCAAATTATTATATGCCCGTATTGGCAAAACCATATCTCCGGTTTCAGGGCGAGAAGTTAAAAAGCACACTGTTAGCGATGTGATAAATTTTTTAAAAGAACAAGCGGTGACTTCCCGTTGGATTTTGTCTGTAAATTTAGAGGCACATTACGACAAAGATCTTAAAACCATAATCCGTATTTTGGAGCAACAGGGCTATGCGCGATTAAAAGTAGGTGCCGATATTTTTGATATTTCAGAAATTTTAAAACTCAAAAAATTACCTGAAGATTTGGAGTTGGTAATTGACCGGATACAACTTAAAGATGATGAAGATTATTGGAATCGTTTGGCCGATTCTGTTCAAAAAGCTTTTTTTGAAGGGCAAGGCGCTTTGAGACTGACAGATTGGGAAAATAAAAGAAGCTATTCATTTTCTCAAAGATTTGCTTTAGATGATATGGATTTTCCGGAGCCCGGTATTCATCTGTTTAGTTTTAACACGCCTTATGGTGCTTGCAAAACTTGTGACGGCTTCGGTAGCGTTTTGGGCATTGATCCTCAAAAAGTAATACCGAATACAACACTTTCGATTTATGAAGGGGCAATTGCTTGTTGGAAAGGCAATAGTTTACAGTATTATAAGGATTTATTGATAGAACATGCCCATAAATTTGATTTTCCGGTTCACACACCTTGGTTTAAATTAAGTAAAACACAACAAGATTTGGTTTGGAACGGCAATGCTTATTTTGTTGGGATACATGATTTTTTTAAAGAGCTCGAGCAAAAGAGTTATAAGATTCAGAACCGCGTTTTATTGGCGCGGTATCGAGGAAAAACCCTCTGTCCGTCTTGTGAAGGTAAACGACTGCGTCAAGAGGCTTTTTATGTGCAAGTGGGGCATAAAAATATTGGGGAATTGGTGGAAATGCCTATAGAGGAATTGAAAGTTTTTTTTAACAACTTGAAACTTTCGGACTATGACCAATCTGTCTCCAAAAGAATTTTATATGAAATTAACAGTCGCATTGATTTTCTGCTCCATGTGGGTTTGGGTTATTTAACTCTGAACCGGCCTTCAAATACCTTGTCGGGCGGTGAAACGCAGCGGATAAATTTGGCCACTTCTTTAGGCAGTAGTTTGGTTGGGTCCATTTATGTTTTAGATGAGCCCAGTATTGGTTTACATCCAAAGGATACGGAACGCTTAATCAAAGTTTTACAAGCGTTACGGGATTTGGGCAATACGGTTGTCGTGGTTGAGCATGATGAAGATATTATGAAGGCGGCAGATTATATTTTAGATATGGGTCCCGAAGCTGGTTTGTTCGGAGGTAACTTAGTAGCGACTGGAAAGTTGGATGAAATTTTGAAAACGGATACTTTAACAGCTCAATATTTAACCGGTAAAAAACAAATTAAAATACCTGAAATCAGACGGCAATCCAAAGATTTTATCCAAATAAAAGGGGCGCGGCAACACAATTTGAAAAATATTGATGTTCAATTTCCTTTGCATGCTTTATCAGTGATTACAGGTGTTTCAGGTTCAGGGAAGAGCACTTTAGCCGCAGAAATTATTTACCCGGCGCTTCATAAAAAACTATATGGTCACGGCCCTAAGACCGGAGAAATGACTGCTTTGGAAGGCAGTTTTAAACAATTGGAACATATTGAATATTTGGATCAAAATCCGATTGGTCGCAGCAGCCGTTCCAATCCGGTAACTTATATCAAAGCCTATGATGATATCCGTAACTTATTTGCCTCACAACGTTTAGCGAAAATCAAACATTTACAGCCCAAACATTTTAGTTTTAATGTGGAAGGGGGCCGCTGCGAACATTGTAAGGGAGAGGGACAAGTAACAATAGAAATGCAATTTATGGCCGATGTTCATTTGACTTGTGAAGTCTGTGAAGGTAAACGGTTTAAAGATGAAATTCTCGATGTACATTTTGAGGGAAAAAGTATTCACGATGTGTTGGAGATGAAAGTGGATGAAGCTATTGATTTTTTTCAAAAAAACAAACAACCTAAAATAGTTGCTAAGCTCAAACCTTTGCAAGATGTAGGCTTAGGATATGTCAGTCTCGGTCAATCTTCGTCAAGTCTTTCCGGTGGTGAAGCACAACGGATTAAACTGGCTTCTTTTTTAGTCAAAGGCAACAGACAGCCTAAAACGCTATTTATTTTTGATGAACCGACAACAGGTTTGCATTTTCACGACATCAAAAAATTGCTCAATTCATTTGAAGCTTTGATTGAGAATGGCCATAGTATTTTAGTGATAGAGCACAATCTTGAAATTATTAAATCTGCAGATTGGCTGATAGATTTAGGCCCGGAAGGCGGCAAGAAAGGGGGAAATCTTGTATTTCAGGGCACTCCTGAGGCATTGGTCAAAGCCGGTCACTCTTTGTTGACGCCCTATTTAAAGGAGAAGTTGCCCTCTTTATAAAGTGATATCCTGAATCGTGTTTTGATGGATTAAAAACTCTTTGGGTTTGTCTCTTAAATTATATTCGGAACTCATGGAATAGGCATAAGCACCACCGTTTTTAATCATTAAAGTATCATTCTTTTTAGTCGGTGCTAACAGCCGGTCATGAGCAAAGGTATCTTCTTCGCATAAAACGCCTACTATATCATATTTCTCAGTAGCGGGATCTGGATGAGATAAGTTGATGATGTCATGATAAGCATCGTAATACATGGGCCGGATCAAATGATGAAAACCCGAATTAACCCCTATAAACTTTTTATCAAAACCTTGTTTGACTACATTGACTTTGACCAACAGAACTCCGGCTTTGCTGACCAAATATTTGCCGGGTTCAAATTTTATTTTAATTGGTTGAGGAAAGCCGGCAATTTTTTGTTGGATATATTCGGCATAAGATTTTAAATCTATCTCGACATCATCTTGATGGTATTTAACCTTAAAACCACTGCCCAAATCAATGTATTTAAGCGTGTCAAAATGACGGGCAAAATCGAAAATGGCATCTACGGAACGGGCCAAATCTTGCCAATTCTTAACATCTGATCCGGTATGCAAATGCAATGAATCTATTTTTAGCCCTAGCGCTATATAAGTTTTTATAATATCGATTTGAGTTATGGGAATTCCGAATTTTGAATTGACATGTCCGGTGGCTATTTTTTGATTTCCACCAATGCTGTTACCGGGATTTATTCGTAATCCGATTTTTTTTTCCGGATAATTTTTCAATATAAAGTCGAAATATTCCGTAGCGCCGATATGTGTGTGTATGTGATTGTCGAAGGCAAATTTCAAGTCTTGAGTATCGGGACAGCTCGGGGTATAGATGATTTGATCCGGGCGAAAACCAACTTTTAAAGCATTTTTTATTTCATTGATTGAAACAGCATCAACGCTCAATTGTTGTTCTTTTATGATTTTTAAAATCGCCGGATTTTCATTGGCTTTCATAGCATAATGAATATCATAGGGTAATTTTTTAAAAGCTTGTTTCAGTTTTCCGATTTGTGTTTCAACTATGGATTGGTCATAGACATAAACGGGCGTGCCGTTTTGGGCCACTAAGTCTAATAATAATTTTTGATGTTTCAACCAATTTGTCATTACTGCAAATTTTAAATGTTTTCTATGGGTGTTCGGTCGGAGATTAATTGTAACTCCATACGCTCTAAAGCTTGTTCGATAAGTTTTTCCAAATCTAATTTAGCGCATTGTTCTCGCACATATTTGAGTTGCGCTTTGGTTTCAGGCGATTTCGGTGTGAAGAGGGCACAAGCATCGTCGTGGGGCAAGATTGAAATATCATAGGTGCCTATGTTTTTAGCTTTTTCAATGATAAATTTTTTGTCCAATGCGACCAAAGGTCTAAGGACTAACATATCTGTAGCATCTTCCGTAGCAGCCATATTCTCTAAAGTCTGTGAAGCGACTTGTCCTAAAGAATCGCCGGTAATTAAAGCTTTTGCTTTTTCTTCAGCAGCTAATCTTTCTCCGATTTTGAGCATAATTCTACGCAACAAAATGAGACGGAGCCTAGAATCTGTTTTTTGTGCAATAGCCTCCTGAATCTCTAAAACCGGAATCAAATATAGCTTGATTTGGCCTTGATAATCTGTTAATTTTTGCACCAACATTTTGACTTTTTCAATGGATTGCGGAGACGTTTTAGGAACAGAATGAAAATGAGCCGCTGTGATATGCAGGCCTCTGTTCATAGCCATAAAAGTCGAGACCGGAGAGTCAATACCGCCGGATAACATAGCGATTGCTTTTCCGGATGTTCCGACCGGTAAACCGCCGATTCCGGAGATGATTTCCGAATAAATGATAGTATATTTACCTCTGACCTTAATATAAATTTTGAAATCTGATCGGGTTAAATCTACCTTTTTATCTAATTTTTTAAGAATGGCATGCCCCACTTGTCTGCCTATTTCCATTGAATTAAAGGGGACTGATTTATTGATGCGTTTTGAAATAACAGCAAAACTATCATAGTTAGGTGCTTGTTTTTCGGCATGTGATACGGCTGCTTCAATAATTTCCGCCATAGAAATGCCACTAGTGTCTGCTACATAAAAACCGGTAATACCCGGGGTGTTACGTACTTTGTAAATAATTTCTTGTAAGACATTTTCCGGAATTTCTTGTATGATTTCTATAAAATAGGAACCGCCGTGGGATTTTGAAAAACTTAAATAATCTTGGTAGTCGATAAGCTTTCTTTTGAGATTGCGTATCAATTGCTTGATAAATATTTTTTGATTTTTACCTTTGAGATAAATTTCCTCAAAATTGATAATCAATACTTTTTATGTCATTGAAATAAATTAAGCTACAAAGATGCAAAAAATATATTAAAAAATCCGTTCTATCTTGAGAACGGATTTTTTAAATTTATAAACTTATTAGGTTTATTTTATTTTGTTTTTAAGCCAAGATTCTTGCACAAAACCTTCATCTTTCAATTCTTCCAGTTCATATGTATCGAACTGATCCAGCATAGCTTTCATTAACCAAGGTTTGCGTTTGCGCGCATAGACCCAGAAATACAAATCGCCCATTTTAGATTTGGGTTGGAACCATTTCTTTTCGGGGTTCAATTTACGATTATATCGGAATTGTTTCCATTTGTATATGCGGGTTAAAACATCATCCCGTTTACGCCAAGCTCTTTCTTCACCGAACTTGTGTTTCCAAACCACTTCTAATTCCTGTTTGGTTTGTTTTTTTAAGATGTCTTTTTTGGGCAGAATGCAAGTGTTAAATCGGGTGATATAATTGCCTTTATTGGGATTAGGATTATTCCATAACTCTTTTATAAAGCGTTGCAAATAGTCTTCGGGTTTGTTGCTATGGTCTCTAAAATCTAAGCCCATTTCTTTGATTTTTGCTTGTAGTTCGGGTTTGCCCCTTCTTTTAGCTTCAACCAAAAAAGTTCCCAAATTTTTACCTTTAAATTTAAACCGATGATTCACTTGAAGTTTAACGCCTTCATCAATGGCTTCTTGCAATAAGTCGAGCCATCGTTGTCGCGCTTGATGGTGTTTGTTTACTTTTTTTGTTTCCATAAATTTACATTTTACATTTCTTTTTTCGTTTAGCTTGTTTTATAATGTGTGTATAATGTGCTCATTTGGTGTTGGAGAAAAAACTCTAACTTTAATTAAAACTCAAAAATCTTGAAAATATTATTCATTCATCAACAAATCCCTTTCAATATCTTCAAATTCAATAATATCCACAGCTTCTTCTTCTGTTGGTGCTACCGAAATAAAGTCAGGAATTGCTTCGTAGTTATCTGATAAAATGATTAAAGACTTATTTTTTTTATAATTTTCTATTTTATCTTGGTATTTATTTAATATATTTTTTAAGTCTTCTGAATCAATATAATCAGCTAAAATTCTAATCACAATATGCTTAGGTTTGGCTTTAAATAATTGTAAGAGCAAACCTTCTAATTGGACTTTTGTTTTGGGTAGCAAAACATCATACTTCAATTTTGACATTACTTCATTTTTATATGCTGTAACAAAAGTATAATTTTTTTTTTAAATAAAAATATTTATATCTGATTTTAATTGATTTAACTTAAAAAACACTTATTTATTATTAATTTCATAATAAATAACAATCTGTATTGTTAAGATATTTAGTTTTTTTTACTAAATCGAATGTTTCATTATATTAAGTTTTATTCAAATAATTTAATATCAGGCGTAATTCCCCCCAATCATATGAATCACCGGCAATTTTTTTCAATTCCGAAAGTGATTCAAAGGTGTTATGCTCAATGAGTTGTTTTATTTCATCAAAACGTTCTTGTGTAATTAAGTCTGTTATTTCAAGTTCTTTTGTTGGCAAGTAGTGGGCTAAATGATTGAGTATGGTTTGTGTTGTGAGTTGGCGTTCTTGAGCGATAGCTTCTATGGATTTTCCGGATTGGAATAATTCTAAGGAGATTAGTTTGGTATTGCTCTTCGGGGGTTTTTTAACCGGTCGGTCTTCTTTGAGGGCTATATTTTCGGCTATACAATAAGCTTTGATGAGCTCTAAGATTTCTGCTCCATATTTATTTAAACGGACTTTACCGATACCATTTATTTTTTTGAGTTGTGCTTGGGTTACGGGTAATTCTTCGCATAAAGCATAGAGCGTTTCTTGTGTAAACACTTGAAAATTGGGAATGCCTTCTTGAAAGGCCAGTTCGCTTCTTAAATTTTTTAGACTGTCCAACAAATCCGGATGATCTATTTCAAGGATTTTTATTTTGCTTTTTTTAATTGGTTTGGATTCATTCAAAATGGCTGTGGCTTTGACTGCTAGATAATCGGAAACCTTAAATGGTTCGGATAGCTGATTTAAGATGGTTATTTTTTGATTTAACTTCCGATCCAATTCTTCATAAAATTTGGTGAAATCTTTATCAACTTGTTTGTTATCAATGTCAAAATGTATGGAGTTGAATGGTATTTGTAAGTCTTCTTTTAGTTTTTGCAAAAAATAGTCTTTTGCTTTTTGAAGCCTGTCTTGAATTTTAGCATCCTTTTCAGGTTCAAGTGTGTGGGATAGCATTTTAGCTATTTGATTTTGAAATTTTTCTTGAATGGCCATTAAAGAAAGTATATTTTCTTTGAGTTTATTCAAAATTTCAATAAAGTCCCCTTGAATACTCGACGTGTTTTTATAATAAATGTCAATCATACGATTGTCGGGATAGAGGAGGGGTAAAAAATCGAATAATTCGGCTATAATTTCAAAAAAGAACTGTTTTTTGGACTGTAGCAAAACAGTTTGATCCGGTTCATGTTCGGCTATTTGATTTGTAAAACCGGTTACACGACTGTCATTGATGATGCTTTGGGAAGCTATCGGTGATTTTAGGACCAGACCTTCCAAAGTTTTGCAGCGGCTTAAAGCGACATAAGTTTGCCCATGTGCAAAAGACATTTCGGCATCAATAATGGCTCTGTCAAAGGTCAGTCCTTGACTTTTGTGTATGGTTATGGCCCATGACAAACGCAACGGAATCTGAGCAAAGCTGCCTTGAGATTTTTCTTCAATTTTCTTAGTTTCGGGGTTAATATCATAGGTAATATTTTCCCAGGTCTCCCGATTGACTTCAATTTCAGTTTCATCTTCGGGACATTTGACGAAGATGCTTTTGTCGTCAATAAAAGTGACACGGCCTATTTTACCATTATAGTATCGTTTTTCAAAATTACTATCGTTTTTGATAAACATGACCTGAGCGCCTTTTTTTAAGGCTAATTTCTTGTCATTCGGATAGGCATTTTCGGGGAAACGCCCTTCGATATAGGCATGAAAATAATACGTCTTTTCACTAAGGGCATCCAGTTTCTTTTGATTGATTTTGTCAGCTTTATAATTATGAGTGGTCAATAGGATATAATCTTCATTTTCGGGCGGTTCAAAATCGGGAATGTAACGTTGATTCAGCAATGCAGCTCCGGTGGGACTCAATTCGTCATTTCGAATTTCATTTAAGATTTTGATGAATTTTTCATCTTCTTGCCGGTAGATTTTTTTTAATTCAATACTAATGGCTTGGGCTGCTTTAAAAGCTTTACTGCTAAAAAAATAGGGTGTTTCATAGTGATTTTTGAGCAATTGCCATTCTTGCGGTTTGACCACCGGCGCCAATTGTTGCAAATCGCCTATCATCACAACTTGAATGCCACCGAAAACCTGATGCCGGTTTTTATATTTCCGCAAGGTATAATCTATGGCATCCAGCAAATCGGCCCGAACCATACTGATTTCATCTATAATCAGTAAATCCAAAGACTTGATGATGTCTATTTTTTTTCGACTAAACTTGTGTTTGAAATCTCTTTTGATTTGGTTTTGCGTTTCGCCCGGAATCAGGGGGCCGAAGGGAACCTGAAAAAATGAATGTATGGTTACACCACGGGCATTGATGGCAGCCACTCCGGTAGGGGCAACAATCGCCAGACGTTTTTTGCTGTCTTTTTTCAGATGCTGCAAAAATGTAGTTTTGCCGGTGCCGGCTTTTCCGGTTAAAAAAATATGACGTTTGGTTTCTTCTACAAAATTCCAAGCCATATCCAAGGCTTTGTTTTCCATTGATATATTATATAATGTATAAAATATTGAAAAGATTCAAATATATCACAATCAAAGAAATAAGCCAAATATTTTGAGAAAGAATATTTTGTTTATGACTTAATGCGCATTTTTTGTTTAACGAATATGTTTTTGAGCATGATAGGAAGAACGAACCAAGGGGCCGCTTTCGACAAAACGAAAGCCCATTGACAAACCTATTTTTTCATATTTTTTAAATTCATCGGGGTGCGGATAGCGCACTACCGGCAAATGTTTAGGCGAAGGCTGTAAGTATTGGCCAATGGTCATGACATCGACGCCTGCTGCTCTGAGGTCTTTCATAGTTTCAATAACTTCATCCTCCTGTTCTCCCAGGCCTAGCATAATGCCGGACTTGGTGCGATTGACGCCTTGTTCTTTTAAATATTTTAAAACGGCTAAACTGCGTTCGTATTTGGCTTGTTTCCGGACTTGTTTGGTGAGTCGTCTGACGGTTTCCAAATTATGTGAAACGACCTCCGGACTTTCTTCGATAATAAGATCTAACAGGTTTTCTTTTCCTTGAAAATCGGGGATAAGCGTTTCCATGGTGATGTCCGGATTATAATCTCGAATTTTTCTAATGGTTTCGGCCCAGATGCCGGCACCGCCATCAGGGAGATCATCACGGTCAACTGAGGTTATTACGGCATGTTTAACACCCATTAACCGGATAGATTGGGCCACTTTTTCAGGCTCGGCTAAATCTGCAGCCAAAGGTTTTCCGGTGGCAACATTACAGAAGCCGCAAGATCGGGTGCAGATATTTCCCAATATCATAAAAGTTGCGGTTCTATCCCCCCAGCATTCTCCCATATTCGGACACCGTCCACTACTGCAAATTGTATGGAGTTTGTGTGTTTCAACAATTTCTCTTAAGGCTTTAAAGTTATCACCGCTGGGTAATTTGACTTTTAACCAATGTGGTTTTCGGGTCGTTTGCATATTTTGTTTATTTTTATCAAAAATTGATGACTCATTCAGAGGGCACAAAGTTACGATAATTTGTGTATTTTTAAATATGGATATTTAAGCCTGATAAATATCTTTATAATACTGTGAAAATGAATAAAAATAAAATTTCGGATAAAAAAGTGGCCTATTATATTTTTTATCCTTTACTATTTGTTTTTTTGATGTGGTTGGTGTTTTGGATTGAAGAAACTTTTCATCTCAATTTCAATACATATGGAATTTATCCACAAAAAATATCAGGATTAAAAGGTATTCTTTTTTCACCCTTTATTCATGCCAATTTCAGTCATATTTTTAACAATAGTATTCCTTTGTTTATTTTAACGGCTTTCTTGTTTTATCATTATAGAAGAATAGCTTGGCAAGTTTTGTTTTGGGGTGTTTTATTAACCGGTATTTCGACTTGGCTTATCGGAAGGCCATCTTATCATATCGGCATGAGCGGCATTAATTATATGCTGATTTCTTTTTTGTTTTTTACCGGCGTATTTATTGGATATTACCGCTTGATAGCTGTTTCTTTGATTATTGTATTTTTATATGGCAGTTTGGTCTGGTTTATGTTTCCTATTGTGGCGCATATGTCTTGGGAAGGTCATTTGTCAGGTTTTATGGTGGGGCTTTTACTGGCTTTTATTTACAGTAAAAAATTAAAAATAGCATATCGAGATAAAAAAAAGGTGAAAATATATCCTGAAGATGAAGGTTTTTTGAAGCATTTTGATGAAAATGGTAATTTTATTGAAATACCTGAAGAAAATCCCCAAAATAATGAAACATTAGATGCTTAATGCAATAAACAAATAAAAAAAAAGTTAGTATAGTTGCAACAATTAAAATTAATATTATCTTTGCATCTGTTAATCTCTATAGATAAAATAGATTATTGACATATCAATATTTTAGTCTTATGTAGCTAAACATTTGATAATCAGTGATATAAATTTTAAAAATACATAATAAATTAATAATATGAAAAAAAGTTTTTTATTTGGTATCTTTTCCTTGGCCATTATTGTTTCAGTCATGACCAGTTGTTCAACACAATCAAACGATTTTAAACGTTCCAGAGGAACCGGTCGTGCTTTGAATGGTAAAGAAGGCGGTTACAAATTTAATCCACGTTTCAGAAATCAAATTACGGCACCCGGTTTGGTCTTTATTGAAGGGGGTACTTTTACCTTTGGCGAAGTGCAAGATGATGTGATGAACGATTGGAATAATGTGCCAAATCAACAACATGTGCGTTCTTTTTATATGGATGAAACCGAAGTGACAAATCTTATGTATTTGGAATATTTAGATTGGTTGAAAAAAGTGTTTCCCGCAGATGAAAAGAAATACAGAAATATTTACAAAGGGGCGCTTCCGGATACGATGGTTTGGCGTACACCTTTAGGTTTTAATGAAGATTTGGTCAATAACTATCTGCGTCACCCGGCTTATGCTTTATATCCCGTTGTAGGCGTTAACTGGATACAAGCCGTGCAATATTGTAATTGGCGAACCGATCGGGTCAATGAAACATTACTATATACTTCAGGTAAATTAAACCGTGAAGCTTTGGAACACCCCAATGCTGATGAATTGTTTAGTACTGAAACCTATTTAACTTCGCCTGAATTGGCTTTTGGTGGTAATACAGAGATGTATAATATAAGCAAAAAGAAAAAGAAAAATGACACGTTACTCAATGTCGTGAATCGTTCATCAGGTATTATATTGCCTTCTTATCGTTTGCCTACCGAAGTAGAATGGGAATATGCCGCTAAAGCAGATGTGGGTATTAGAGAATACAATACCCTCAAAGGTCGTAAAATCTATCCTTGGAAAGGTACGACGACTCGTAATCTTAAAAAAGGTAAAAACCGCGGTAAAGAAATGGCCAATTTTAAAATTGATCATGGCAATTATGACGGTTTGGCAGGTTGGTCAGACGATGCAGCAGATATTACGGCTCCCGTTAAAACTTATCCCCCGAATGATTTCGGTTTATATGATATGGCCGGTAATGTTAACGAATGGGTTGCAGATGTTTACAGACAAATTATTGATGATGAAGCTAGTGATTTTAGCTATTTCAGAGGCAATGTTTATACCAAACAAGCTTTTGATGAAGATGGGCATTTGATCATCATAACACCGGATTCTATTCCGATGGATACTTTGCCTAACGGTAAAATAATCGTCAGTCAATTACCCGGTTCTCCCGGCAGAAAAATGGTTGATGATAATGAATTGTATTTAAGACAAAATTTTGACCGAGCTGACAATAGAGATTATCGCGATGGCGATATTGAATCTTCAAGAAATTATTTGAAAGAAAAAGAAGATGTAGAAAATGATCCATCATTGAGAATGTATAACGCGCCCAAACATGAAGTTTATGCAGACTCTACAGCTATGGTGAAAAATTATGATAAATCGAATAAAAGATCAACCTTAATTGACAATCAAGTTCGTGTTATTAAAGGAGGATCTTGGAGAGATAGAGCCTATTGGTTGGATCCTTCTCAACGTCGTTTTTACCCTCAATATTTGTCTAGAAATGACATTGGGTTCCGTTGTGCTATGTCACGTGTCGGTAACAAATCCATTAAAAAAGCTTATAGAAGACCGGTAAATTAATTTACCCTAAATAAACTTAATAAAAGTCGGAGTTTTACTCCGGCTTTTATTTTATCTTATAATTTATTTTAACTTTGCAAAAAAATTATCTATGAGTAAAAAGCTAGTTATCGTTGAATCCCCTGCTAAAGCCAAGACTATCAAAAAGTTTTTGGGTAAAGATTATGAGGTTGCCTCAAGTTATGGTCATATAGCCGATTTACCTTCAAAGGAATTAGGGATTGATTTAGAAAATTTTACCCCGAAATATATTGTCTCAAAAGATAAGAAAGACGTTATTAAAAAGCTGAAGAAATTATCTAAAGAAGCAGATGAAGTGCTTTTGGCTAGTGATGAGGATCGTGAAGGAGAAGCCATAGCTTGGCATCTTAAAAATCAACTCAAACTAAAAGATGCCGACACCAGCAGGATTGTTTTTCATGAAATAACGGAAAGTGCCATAAAAAATGCCATAAAAAATCCTAGAGATATCAACTATAATTTAGTCGATGCACAACAAGCCAGACGCTTACTGGATCGCTTAGTGGGTTACCAATTGTCCCCTATTTTATGGCGAAAAGTGAAAAAAGGTTTGTCTGCCGGCCGTGTGCAATCTGTTGCAGTTCGACTAATTGTAGATAGAGAAAATGAAGTCAGAAAGCATCAAGCTAAGAGCACTTTTAAAGTTTTTGGCAATTTTTCCAACCATAATAACCATAGCTTTAATGCTGTCTTAGACCAAGAGTTTTCGGAAGAAACAGCTGTCGAAAAATTTCTCACAACCATCAAGGGCGCTGATTATACAGTTTCAGATATTACAACCAAAGCCGCCAAAAAGTCACCGGCACCGCCATTTACAACCTCTACCTTGCAACAAGAGGCGGCTCGTAAATTGGGTTTCAGTGTTTCAAAGACAATGATGCTTGCCCAAAAATTATATGAAAATGGGTTTATCACTTATATGAGAACGGATAGTGTCAACCTGTCCCAAGATGCCAAAAAACAAGCGGTTGAGATGATTACTGAAGAATTTGGTAAGAATTATAGTAAAACACGTCATTATAAAACTAAATCCAAAGGCGCACAGGAAGCGCACGAAGCTATTCGCCCTACAGTGATTTCCAGAAAAGCACTTCAAGTCGATTTTGATTCCAATAAATTATATAATTTAATTTGGAAACGCACGGTTGCTTCTCAAATGGCTGATGCTAAAATAGACCGAACAACGGTCAAGATAAATAATAATAAAACGACCAATTTATTTACAGCCAAAGGTGAAGTGATTGTTTTTGATGGTTTCTTACGTTTGTATCAAGAGACAAAAGACAATAATGAAGAACCCGAATTTAAAGGTCATTTACCTAAATTGGAACAAGGTGAATCTTTGACAAAAAATTATATTGAAGTAGTCCAAAAGTTTTCCAGACCTCCGGCGCGTTACAATGAA
This sequence comes from Flavobacteriaceae bacterium, assembly GCA_015493405.1. Lineage (GTDB taxonomy): Bacteria > Bacteroidota > Bacteroidia > Flavobacteriales > Flavobacteriaceae > WGBX01. Next base: position 3,342 of record WGDF01000095.1, on the reverse strand, counting down.
GCCGCTTTGGTCAAAAAGATGGAAGAACTGGGCATCGGGCGCCCTTCTACTTACGCTCCGACCATCTCAACGATACAAAAACGAGGTTATATAGAGAAAAAAAGTTTAGAACCTAAAGAGCGTAAAGTAACCAAGTGGATTTTGGAAGATGGTGTGATTTCTAAGAAAAATGAAATCGAGAAATATGGCAATGAAAAAAATAAATTAATACCAACCGACATCGGAATTGTAGTGAATGATTTTTTGACCCAATATTTTGATCATATTTTGGATTATAATTTTACCGCAAAAATTGAAGCCGAATTAGATAAAATTGCTGAAGGTAACAAAAAATGGAAAGATACACTGAAGGAATTTTACCAAGATTTTCATCCTATCGTAGAAGATGTATCAAAAAATGCTGTTAGAGCTAGGGGAGAACGGCTATTAGGTCAGGATCCTAAAACCGGAAAAAATGTTTACGTCAAAATTGGGCAATATGGGCCCTTGGTTCAAATAGGGGAATCAAATGAGGAAGAAAAACCTATGTTTGCCGGCGCACCTCAAGGTGTTAGTCTGAGTGATATTACGTTAGAACAAGCTTTGAGTATGTTTAGTTTTCCTAAAAATATAGGTCAATATGATGGTAAAGATGTTGTGATTGCAACCGGACGCTATGGCCCGTATATTATTTATGATACAAAGTTTATCTCCATACCCAAAAATCAAGATCCTTTGAGTATAACTTTGGACCAAGCCATTGATTTAGTTCAAAAGAAACTCAAAGCCGATGAACCCATTGCTTCATATGATAACAAACCTGTTTTCAAAGGTAAAGGCCGTTTCGGGCCGTTTATCAAATGGAATGATTTATTTATCAATGTCTCTAAAAAATATGATTTTGATAATTTATCCGAACAAGATATAGTTGCATTAATTCAACTTAAAATCAAAAAAGAAAAAGAGAAAATTGTCAAAGTCTGGCCTGAAGAAGGCATCACACTTCAAAAAGGGAAATGGGGCCGCTTGGTAATCGTTAAGGGAAAAAAGAAAGTGATGTTACCCAAAGGAACTGATCCGGAAACCATTAGCCTTGAAGTCGCAAAAAAGAATATTAAATAAATCAGAATGTTTGATTTGTTAGAGCCTGTTGAACTGGATTTTGATTTCAATGCGGCACAAGATTTTGGTATCATAGGCGGCTATATTGATGTGCATGATATCAATCATCAGCCTGACTTAGATCGTGCTGATATTTTTATCGTTGGGGTTCCCGAAGCCCGTAATGCTATTAATAATGAAGGTTTAAAGCATGGGCCTCAGGCTATAAGAAAAGCTTTTTATCAATTATTTCCGGGAGGTTGGTCTGTTAAAATAGCCGATTTGGGCAATTTAAAATTGACGACTTCAGCAGAACAGACCTATACAAATTTGACCGAATTGCTCTCTCGTTTACCGGTTGATGCAAGTCTCATTATTTTGGGGGGCAGTCAAGATTTGACAAATGCTTTAACAAATTATTATGATTTAAACAATAAAGCATACAATTTAAGCGTTATAGATGCGTTTATAGATAGTTCTTTGACAGATAGTGATATTGATAATGAAAATTATTTGACCGGAATATTGAATAATTCAAATTCTCAATTGCAGAATCTCAATTTATTTGGTATTCAAACGTATTATAATCATCCTTCCAAATATCAATTTTTCGACCAATTATATTTGGATTATTTTAAATTGGGTGCCATTAAAAATCATCTTTCGGATATAGAACCTGAAATAAGAGATTCTGAAATTGTGAGTTTGGATATACGAAGTGTTCAAAATGCAGCAATGCCCGCCCATATTCAGGGACAACCTAATGGTTTTACGGGTATTGAAATTTGTAAAATAGCACGGATGGCCGGTATTGCCACCAAAAATCATATTTTCGGATTATTTGAATACAATCCGTTATTAGATCAGCGCTATACAGGCGCAAATTTGGCTGCACAGATTCTTTGGTATTATATAGAAGGAAAAAATAGTTTTCAACCGGATTATCCGGCTATACCCAAATCGATGTTATTAAAATTTTATGTTGAAAATGAGATTTTAAAATTAATATTTTATAAGAATCCTAAAACAAATCGATGGTGGGTGCAATTACCGCAAATGACTGATCAAGCTTTGATGTTTTCATGTTCGGAAATTGATTATCAAGAAGCTGTAAAAATGAAAATAACAAAAAGAATACACCGTATTATCAATAAAATAACAATTTAAACATTGAAAAATAATATGATATGGAAATGGTGTTTTTTTTGAAAAAAAGATAGGAATGCCTAAACAAAATGATTAATTATTATAGAAATACCTAGTAGATAAATATTAATGCATAAAAATTTGTTTTTGAATGTTTTTTATTTTTATATTTGTGCGCTAGAAATTATATTAGAGTAACACGATTAAATTTAACATATTTATGAAAAGAATCATAGCTTTTTCCGCTATCATTGCAACTTTGTTAACGGGATGTGGAAATAACTACCAACGAGGAGAGATTGTAGGTGTAAAGGGACACTCTTGGCATCCTTACCAACCTTATGGTATGAGTTTAATACCCGGTGGGGCTTTTGTAATGGGCAAACAAAATGAAGATTTGGAATTTGCCCACAATGCGCCAACTCGAACCGTAACTGTTCGTGCCTTTTATATGGATGAGACAGAAATTACGAATGCCGAATATCGTGAATTTGTTAATTATGTCAGGGACTCTATTATCAGGTACCGTTTGGCTGTTTTGGCAGAAGAGATGGAAGCCACGCCCAAAAAAGGAATCGGTAAATACATGTTTAAAAGTCTCGATACCGCTAAAAATGCCTATAATAAATATATGATGAATACTTATGGCAGTTTGAGCAATCCAGATGATGAAAATGCCGGTAAAGTGATAAATTGGAAAGTGCCTTTGATTTTCAGTACTAATAAATTCCCCGATGAATATTATGCCGAAGTTATGGACTCTATGTATTTACCTATAGAAGAAACCGGTGATGCCGAACGGATGTTTGATGTTAATAAATTTGTGTATAAATTACGCCGTTTTGATACAGGCGAAGCTGCCCGACGTGGTGAAAAAAGATCTAAACACATCAAAGATACCATTATTCAAGTTTATCCCGACACAACCGTATGGGTTAAAGATTTTATGTATGCTTATAATGAGCCGATGCACGATGACTATTTTTGGCACGATGCCTATAGTGATTATCCCGTTGTAGGTGTTAATTGGTATCAAGCTACGGCTTTTGCAGATTACAGAACTAAAAAAATGACTTGGTTCTTGCGTAGTAAAAAACGGGCACCTTTACACAAATT
>WGDF01000094.1 GCA_015493405.1 Flavobacteriaceae bacterium | reverse complement strand
TGGTAAAACCATAAAAACGCCGCTAAGAGTAGGCCGGTCAAAAGCAAACTTAGGAATAAGGATTTAAGTTGATCTATAAAAAATAATTTTCGAGTCGATTGGTTAAAACCGAATTTTTCTTCGATAACAAAAGTTTGATAATAAGTCAAAGGTAGATTTAAAAGACTGCTGGCAAGGAGTAAAATACCAAAATAAATCAGAGATTGCCAAAAGCTGTTGTCTGTTATTTGAGCCACGACATCATCAAGCCAAGCAAAACCATTTAAAAAAAGAAAGCCAAGCAAAATTACAAAGCTAAGGGTAGATGTCAACAACTCAAAGTGGTAATTGGCCTGTTTATAAGCTTGTGATTTTTGATAAGTTTCCGGATCGTAAACATCAGATAAGGCTTCAGGTAAAACCGTCTTAAAATGTTTGGCATTGAGCCAATCCAAATACTTTTCTAAGAGGAATTCGACCAACAAAAAAAAGATAAACAGGTAGAATAATGTAGAAGCTTGCATAAGAAATATTAAAACAGTTGATTTTTGATAGCGAGATGCATTGGATTTTATTTTTATCTGAAATAACGGCGCAAAGTTAAGCAACATATTTTTATTAGGTGAAATTTGTAAGCGTTTTTTATCTTATGAGAATTAAAATAAATACCTTTGTCTGATAAAAATTAAAAAAAATGAATTTTTTATCTTATCAATTACAAGAGGGCATAGGTGTTTTAAAATTTAACCGTCCCGATAAATATAATGCTTTTCACAGCGAGTTATTAATCGAATTGTCGCAATTCTTGAAAAAAGAAGCGACAAACGAAGCGTTGAAAGTATTAATTATAACCGGCGAAGGCAAAGCCTTTTCATCCGGTGTAGATTTAAAATCTTTGCTGGACTTAAAGACGGTTGAGCAAGCACGAAAATTTGCTTTATTGCTTGAGAGTACTTCCGAATTGATATACAATTTCACTAAACCGACGCTTGCTGTAATCAATGGTTTAGCCTTAGGTGGCGGTTTCGGATATGCTACAGCTGCCGATATTCGTATTATGTCAAGTTCAGCTAAAGTGGGCTATCCGGCTGTTAAATTAGGCGCTATTCTACCGGCAACTTGCACCATGTATCTCAAAGCTATTATTGGGGATGGACGTAGCAAAGATTTATTGCTCACGGGCAGAATATTGGAAAGCGACGAAGCCTTGTCTATGGGATTGGTCAATTATATGGTATCTCCCGAAAATTTACTCACTTTTGCCAAGGAAAAAGCTTTACAAATAATGGAAGCGCCTGAATTAGCTTTGTTGTATACCAAAAATACGGTTAATTTCACCACCAAGCGCGAAATAGAAGCGGCCAAACTTTATGCAGCAGATAATTTTGCATTTTTATCACAAACCAAAGAATGGCAAAAAAGGATGGCAGCTTTTGCTCATAAGAAGAAGTGATTTAAATCCGGACTATTTTCGACGGAGCAGGACAATATTTTCGACATGATGGGTATGTGGAAACATGTCCACGGGTTGCATTTTTACAATTTCGTATTGATCTTTCATCAAAGCCAGATCACGGGCTTGCGTAGCAGAGTTACAACTGACATAAACAATGCGTTCGGGAGCTAAAGATAGCAATTGCGCAACCACTTTAGCATGCATACCGTCTCGTGGCGGATCGGTTATCACAACATCCGCTTGACCATATTGGTCGATAAAATCTTGGGTGAAAACCGTTTTCATATCACCGACCACAAATTCAGTATTATCAATATGGTTTAAGGCTGTATTTTTTTTAGCATCGGCAATGGCATCGGCAACCGCTTCAACCCCAATGACTTTTTTGGCATCGCGGGCTATAAATTGAGCAATACTTCCTGTTCCGGTATACAAATCGTAAACGGTTTCATGGGGTTGAATAGCGGCATATGCTCTCACTTTTTGATACATACGCAAAGCTTGTCCGGAATTGGTCTGAAAAAAGGATTTAGCCGAAATGCGATAGGTCAAGCCTTCCCATTTTTCTTCGATATAATCCCGGCCATGATATAGAATAACATCTTGGTCATAGAAAGAATCGTTGTCTTTTTCATTGACAATATATTGTAAGGCGGTAATTTGCGGAAAATTTTGTTTGAGATGTTCTAAAAGGCTTTCTATGGCTTGACGATCATTTTGATAGACTTGTAAGACGACCATCCATTCGCCTATGGAAGTGTTTCTAATCATTAAGGTACGTAGCAGACCGGTTTTATGCCGTGGGTCAAAAAAGGGAATGTGGTGTTTGAGGGCAAAATCTTTGACGGCATTGCGAATTTGATTGGAGGGTTCCTCTTGTAAATGGCATGTTTTTATATCTAAAACTTTGTCCCACATGCCGGCAATATGAAAGCCGAGTCCTTCAGGATTGTCAATGGGCTTTTCCGATTTGATTTCGTCCGGCGTGAGCCAACGGCGTGCTGAAAACGAATATTCCATTTTGTTGCGGTAATGATAAATTTCGGGAGAACCCATAATGGGTTCAATATTTTCCGGTAGGTCGAGTTTGCCTAAACGTTTGAGATTGTTTTCAACTTCTTTTTGTTTGTATTTAATTTGGTGTGCATAATCAATATGTTGCAATTTGCAGCCCCCGCAGGTGCCAAAATATGCGCAAGCCGGTTGTGTGCGGATTGAGGCATATTTTTTTATTTCGACCGGTTTAGCTTCATAATAGGCTTTGCGTTTTTTGGTGACTTGCACATCGGCAATATCGCCGGGGGCTAAATAAGGGGCAAAAATAACGCGACCATCCGGGGCATGTCCGACCGCTTTTGCTTTTGCGCCTAAATCGGTAATTTCTATATCTTTAAATAAAGGTTTTTTTCGTCTGCTCATAGGTTGCAAAAGTAAATTATTTTTTTGAAAGATTTGGAATTTTTGGACAAAAGTCTTAACTTTGTGGACAAATTACTTATTGTTATGAAAACAAAAGGCGTCCATAATCATCTTAATCCTTCCTCAAGATTTGATAATTTATACCATTTGGCAGAGGTATCATTACAAAATTACCTTTCGGATTTACCGGCAGTTTATGCTTCGACATCCGGAAAACAAGTTGTGACATTTAACGATTTTTTTTCCAATAAGTTTCTCATTATTCAAACTATACGCAAGGGGATTACTTACCGGTTTTTTGATCAGATTAAATCTGTTTTACCTTTCACCGATATGGAATGGGCTGATTATTTAAACTTGTCTCTCAAAACTTTACAACGACACAAAAATGATAATGATTTTTACTTTAAACCCATACATACCGAAAAAATCATTGAACTGGCAGAGGTTACACATTACGGTAGGGAAGTTTTCGGTTCGCGCGAAAAATTTCATCAATGGCTGACAACACCATCTTATGCTTTAGGCAATATGACGCCGGCGTACTTGCTTCATGATTCTTATGGAAAGGATTTGGTATTGGCAGAATTAAACCGGATCGCTCATGGTATTTTTGCTTAATTATTAATTTCTTTTTTATCGCATGAAAGTATATCGATTAACCAAGGCTAAATATGCGGATGAACTATCGGGAATCGGGGCGGCAAAATTCGGTAATCGTTGGAATTCCAAAGGTGTGGAAATGATTTATACGGCAGGCTGTAGGGCATTGGCAGTAACGGAAATTTTAGTGCATTTACCAATCGGATTAATTCCCGAAGATATGATGATGTTACAGATAGATATTCCGGCTAATTTATCGATTGAGGTTTTGGATACCAAGGTACTGCCATCGGACTGGGATGTTTTTCCGCCTCGTGTTGAAACACAAGGTTTAGGTGATGCTTTTGTATTTACCAATGAATTTGCTGTGCTTAAAGTGCCTTCGGCTGTAGTGCAAGGCGATTTTAATTTTTTGCTCAATCCGAATCATCCGGATTTTAAAAATATTAAAATTTTGTCAAAAGAGTCCTTTGGTTTTGATATGCGACTGTTTTGAGGTTTGATGACAGCGGTCTGATATTGGAAGTGCTGGACGATGCGTAAAAAAGCTCGGATTAGAAAAATATTTTACTGTTTGCGACAAATCCTTTCTTATTTTTTTACTAAATAATCTTCCTTGCTGATGCGCGATTGCATCGCATTCCGAATGCAATAATACCCTAAAACAAAACTACTTGTTATTACATAAAAATTATTATATTTGAGATATGGGTTGCAATAATATTTTTCACAATCCGGATAATTTATATCTTGTAAGTTTAATAGTGCAATATTATATAGGATAAAAAGGTTTATTAGAAGATATTATTGTTTTTAATATGTTTTATTAAACCATGCCACACGATACAATCGTGCGGGAGATGAATTTAAGGATAAGAATAACCAACTCGTAAACGATTTTATTAAGAAATATGAAAAACAATAGTATTAGATTTACGAATTTTATTATTCTAATTATTTTAATGGCGAAATGTAGTTCAGCTCCGTTAGTTGAACTGAATAAAAGATATACTAAAAGCATTGTGAATTTTGGTAATGAATCAATAATAAAAAATATTAATGATCATTTTCCTCATAAAATAAAAAATTTTAATTTACAATTTTATTCTTCGCCCCCTTCGTGTCCTCCCACTTTTGATTGTATTGCTCAATATGGCGATATATATCTCATTGTTAACAAAAGCGATTATGAAGAACAGACAAACTCGCTTATGGATATACCAATTGAATATCAAACCGAATACACTGAAGATAATATCATAATTAATCTTAATTCCCTTAAACAAGATGTTTTTTCGGTCGATAAATGTAATAAATGTTTTTCTAATAAATTACCAATACCTTATTTTGAAAGTTATGATTTTGGTCTTGGAAAAAATATAATTGAAACAAAAGTAAAAAATGATACATTATATGATTATCAATATACAATTCCTGATGATTTAGAAGTTTGTGTTATTAAAGCAGAATCGGGTGATTTTTGGAAAAAAAATTGTAATGAAAAACGCCCCGCATCTTTAAAAGAATGGCAACATGGTTACTCTAAAGGTTTTGCAATCTCAAAAAAAGAAAACAAAATTGTTTATTGGACAATGGTATGGTAATTTTTTCTTTTTTTTTCCAATTACTATGACTTAACCAAATGTTTTGTGCTACTCTCACATGATTATATCCTATATTTTTACTAAACAAACTTCATTTCTTCCGGAATTAGTAACAACTCCTGCTAAATTATAACCGGTGATACAAAAAAGTCATTTTTACACATCTTTATTAAAAGTAGCAGTTAGATAATTTGCTTGATACAAATATTTTTCCACTTCATTTTGCCGTTTAATTTAGTATCTTTGTGCTTATAATTATTTTTATGCGTTTACACTATCTTCGCTCATCACATCCGATAGATTTTTATACGGCTGACGCTGCTACAAATTTATCGTTGCCTTATGTCAATGAAGGTATAGCAGCGGGATTTCCGTCTCCGGCCCAAGATTATATGGATTTGACTTTGGATCTCAACAAAGAACTCATCAAGCATCCGGCAGCGACATTTTACGGTAGGGTTAAAGGGCTGTCGATGAAAGATGCCGGCATTGACGACGGCGATATTTTGGTCATTGATCGCTCTTTGGAATATCGGAATAATATGACGGTCGTGTGTTTCATCGATGGAGAGTTCACTGTTAAAAAATTAAAATTGGAAAACGGCCAAGTTTTTTTGATGCCTGCCAATGATGCATTTAAGCCGATTGAAATTACCGAAGCCAATGAATTTATCGTGTGGGGCATAGTAACTTACGTGATCAAAAAAGTGTAAATTTTATATGGAACGAAACCAATAATCAATGGAAAAAACTTCAAAACAATACGATCAAGTCATCCGCAAAGCACGAGATATTTTCATAAAAAAAATGAAAGATTACGGTAGTGCTTGGCGTGTGTTACGTATGCCTTCATTTACTGATCAGATGTATATTAAGGCTTCAAGAATCCGGCAACTGCAAGAAAGTCAAGAACGTAAGGTAGATGAGAGTGAGGTCCCCGAATTTTTAGGTTTGATAAATTATGCCGCTATGGCTTTAATTCAATTGGATAAAGGGGTTGCCGAGCAGCCTGATATGTCTTTGGATGAAGCTGCAAAATTATACGATCAAAAAATTGCGCAAGCTAAAGTTTTGATGATGGCAAAAAATCATGATTACGGCGAAGCTTGGCGCGATATGCGCATCAGTTCCATTACCGATTTGATTATTCAAAAACTTTACCGCGTGAAACAAATTGAGGAGAATCAAGGTCAAACCCGTATTTCCGAAGGTATTGATGCCAATTATCTCGATATCATTAATTATGCTGTTTTTGCTTTGATTTTAATGATGGAAAAGGATCAAAACTCATAGAAATTTTTAATTAGAAAAAGGCGTGTAATAAAATCCCAATCTGTTCAATTGGTTTTGTATATTTTTCAGAAAACGTATGGTAAAAGACGGTAAACGAATCAGTAATTTTTGTTTATAATTCAAATGCTTCAGGTCAATTTCTTGTTTTAGTTTTTGTGCTTTTGATGTTTCGCCGGCTAAGAGTAATTCTATGATCCAAGCATAACGGTGAATATCTAAATATCTTTGTAAATTGGGGTCTTTTTGTGCTTCGACTTTAAAAAAATCGAGCAATTGCATTTTTTTTTCGAGTTTATATTGTTGAAAAAGACTGTTATCCGCTTCATTTAAATGTTCCATCGTAACGGATTGACTATAAGCCATTGGATATCTAAGTCCGATTCGTATAAAAAATTCGGTGTCTTCGGCGTCAATATGAGCTTTAAAGCCTTTTTCCCGGATGAAAACATCTTTTTTTATGGCAAAATTGCTCATATAAAACAAAGCTTGTCCCAAATCGTATTTGTAATAAGGCTTGAGTTGTATTTGACTTTTTTCAAAAGGAAAAACGACTTTAAAACGTTTATTTTTAAAATTTAATTTGTAAGCCGTTCCAAAGAAAACGGCATCCGGAAAATTTTGATATAAACTATAAATCTCAGATAAATGATTGGAAAACCAGATGTCATCGGCATCTAAAAAAGCAATTAAAGGGCTTGACGCCAGTGAAACGCCCTTGTTTCTGGCTATGGCAACACCTTGATTGGCTTGTTTGTAAGTCTTAAGCCGATGGTCGTTGAATTTCCGTATAATTGTATCTGAGGCGTCTGTAGAACCGTCGTCTATGAGAATGAGTTCAAAATCGGTAAAATCTTGTTCCAAGACACTTTGAATGGTTTGAGCCAGGTATTTAGCTTTATTATAGACCGGAATGACGACTGAAATTTTTGGCATTTAAATCAATTTAGTTGATTGAAATAGAGTAGTTTATAAATATCAAATAGTTTAAGAGACGGCTTTCCGGAATTTAAATTTTTTTGTAGAGCCCTTCGGCTGATTTTATACATCAAGGACCATGCAGATTTGGGTAGTATTTTTTTTAATTGATAGGCATAATGTGTCAGTTTGATGTAATCTTGAGGTAATAGTGACTGATCAACCAAGAATTTGAAAGTTGCCAAGGCTTCCCGGGTTTTAGCCAAAAATACGGGATTGGTTTCAAAGCCTAAATGTGTAACGGGATTGTGAAAATGTAAAATGCTTCTCTTATTTTTTTTGAGTTGATAAGAAAACAACACGTCTAAGCCATACTTTTTTAAAGCTAACATCTGAGCAGCTTCATTTAAAAATACACTTTTTTTGAGTGTCAAACAGCCACATAAGATACTTTTATAGGGATCTTTTTGACGCATCTCAAGTGGTTTACTTTCTCGTTCTTTACCATATTTCCAGCGTAAAATACGATCCGGAGCCGGTGGATTAGAAGGCACTTTGAGTCCTCCGAAGTAAACATCGGCTGTTTCTTTTTCAATAGTTTTTAAGAGTTTGCTGACAAAAAAACGATCTTGAGGAAAAGTATCAGCATCCATAAATAGCAGTAAATCAAATTCGGCTTCTGTGGCCAATTGGTATCTTAAAGCCAATCGCCCTTTATTTTCAGGCAATTTTTTATAGATGACATGTTTGAGATTACGGATGAGTTGATTATTTCCATAGTTTTGAGTTGAGGCGTCATCATAAATGCGAATTTCATAAGGCACGCCGGATTTCTCAAATTGTTTTTGCATTTCTTTGGCCAGCGGATAGACATTATAGTTATATGTCGGAATGAGAACGGAAATCATAGATTCAGTTCGAGTTCCACTTCAAATAGTTTGCCGGCATCACATTTAAAAGTAGTGGAAGGGTATTGGTAGATTAAAGCATAATCGTGTGTTGCCATAATAACTGTCTGCCCTTTTTCATTGAGTTGTTTGAGTAAGTTGATAATACCTTTTGAAGTTTCAGGATCGAGATTGCCTGTGGGTTCATCGGCTAAAATGAGTTCCGGCTCATTGAGTAAAGCCCGGGCAATAGCAATACGTTGTTGTTCGCCACCTGATAATTGATGTGGTAAACGGTTTATTTTACCCAGCATACCAACTTGGGTCAAAACCTTTTCTATCTGTTGTTTGATTTTTAGTCGGTCTTTCCAGCCTGTTGCTTTTAAAACAAATTTCAAATTTTCAAAGATATTGCGGTCATTGAGTAATTGAAAATCTTGAAAAACAATACCCAAGCGGCGTCTTAGATAAGGAATTTGTTTGGATTTGAGTTGTCGCAATTTAAAATCGACGACTGTGCCAGCGCCGTTTTCCAAAGGCAATTCGCCATATAAAGTTTTGAGCAAACTACTTTTGCCACTGCCGGTAGAGCCGATTAAATAAACGAAATCTCCGCGTTTAACTTCAAAATTAACTTGGGTTAAAACCGGTTTACCGCGTTGTAATATTTTGGCATTTTTGACTAGAACTAAGATATCAGACATAGCATTTCTTTAGATGTTACGAAATTATGCAAAATAATCAAACAAAAAAAATGTTTGTCTAAGGAGAATTATAAATCTTGGTTGTTATGAATTGATAATTAAATATGATAATTTGAATAATGTAATTTTTGTTTGGTTACTGCCGTTTTTGTTTTGTATTTTTGTAACTAATTTAAAAAATAATTGAAAATGAATCAACATATTTATACGACTTATCGTGAATTTTATCCTTTTTATTTGACCGAACACCAAAATCCGATTAATCGCAGTTTACATTTTATAGGCACATTGGGCGTGTTCTTCTGTTTGTTTGAGGCTATTTTTACAGGCAGTTGGTGGTATTGGATTTTGATTCCTATAGTGGGCTATGGTTTTGCCTGGTTGGGGCATTTTGTATTTGAAAAAACAAACCGGCTACTTTTCAATATCCTTTATGGAGTTTAATTTCGGATTTTAAAATGTTCTTTCAATTGCTCACCGGTAAAATAACTTTTCACCCCAAACGTTAAGATACCAATGGCGATTTTTTGTCTTATATTTGACTAATTTCAAAACTTAAAAATAAACCGGATGAAAAAGTATTTTATAATATTGGCATTTTTAATGACGACGCATTTGTTTGCTCAAGAATATCAACAAGCTATCGGGTTAAGAGGTGGCTTATTTAGTGGCATTACTTACAAAAATTTTATTGCCAATCAAACGGCAATAGAAGGGATTCTTCACACACGTTGGCAAGGTTGGGAACTGGTCGGTTTGTTGGAACATCATAGAGATATTACCGATGTAAACGGCTTGTATTGGTTTTATGGTTATGGTGCTCACATCGGTTTTTATGATACCAAATATACCCATTGGGATACGGAGGGAACGGCTACTGTAATTGGTGTTGATGGTATTCTGGGGATAGAATACGATATTCCCCGAACACCAATCGCTTTAGGTTTGGATTGGAAACCTTATATCAATTTGCTGGGGTATTCCGGTTTCTTTGGAGACGGCGGTGCTTTATCATTGCGCTTTACTTTTTGATTTTTCAAGCTCTCGGATGATATTTGCGTAAGGTTTCATGTAATTTTTGTTTGTCGAGGTGCAAATAAATTTCGGTGGTTGTGATGCTTTCATGACCCAATAATAGTTGTATGCTTCGCAAATCGGCACCATTTTCCAACAGATGCGTTGCAAAGGCATGCCTTAAGGAGTGTGGACTGATTTGTTTGGTAATGCCGGCTTTTTTAACCAAATCCTTTATGATATGAAAAATCATCACGCGGGTCAACTGTTTGCCACGTCTGTTTAAATATAAGACATCTGTAAAATCAGGATGAATTTTTTGCTGCTGACGAATGTGCTGCAAGTAAATCTTGATATATTTTTGGGTGTAAGGGCTAATCGGAACAAAGCGTTGCTTATCACCTTTGCCGGTAACTTTGATAAAACCTTCTTCAAAAAACAAGTCGGATAAATGCAGATTTGTTAATTCCGAAACGCGCAAGCCGCAACCATAAAGGGTTTCTATGATGCTTCTATTGCGTTCGCCTTCAGGCTTGCTGAGATCTATAGCGGCAATCATTTGGTCAATTTCTTCCAAGCTCAAGACATCGGGGAGTTTGCGACTTATTTTCGGCGATTCAATCAAATCCAGCGGGTTGCTATCAATTTTATTTTCAAGAAGTAAAAAGTTAAAAAACAAGCGCAAGCCTGATAAGAGACGGGCTTGCGTTCGGGGTGATATAAAAGCCGATAATTGATATATGAAATCTTTGATTTGAGTAGCTGAAATGGCATCCGGTAATAAAGCCGTATCCGTTAAAGCAAAATTCTTTAACTTATTGACATCATTTAAATAGGCGGCAATACTATTGTCCGACAATTGTTTTTCGAGCTTTAGATATAATTTGAATTGCGTTATGGCAGATTCCCATTTCATAGGTTGCTTGGTATTAAAAAAAATTGCATATTTGCTTTTATAAAAAAACTTAAATAAAAAAATAAAGATATGAAAAAAATTGTTGTATTGTTAGTCTTAATCTTAGGATTTTCAGCTCGATCTCAAGATTTTAAAATCGGTTTGACCTTGGCGCCGACGATTAATTTTAATAAGATGGAAACCAAAGTTGACGGTAAATGGGTTACCGATAAAGACGGCTCCGGCGGTTTAGGCTGGAAAGGCGGTTTGTTGGCTGACTTGCAATTTGCCGACAACTATTATTTGCATTCAGGTTTGCTCATTCACAGCAAATCTTTTGACACCAATGCCGTTGATATGTCTGTCACCACTTTGGAAATTCCTTTAGCTTTAAAGTTGCGCAGTAAAGAAGTTACCGATAATGTGCATATTACCGGATTTTTCGGCGGAACTTTCGACTTGAATGTTGCTGCTAAAATGAAAATGGCAGGTGCAGAAACGGATGTGAAAGATCAAATTAACTCCTTTGGTATGAGCTTTATGGCGGGTGCCGGTGCCGAATATGATTTGGATTTTGGCAGTATTGCTTTGGGTTTATCTTACCATCTCGGGTTTACGGATATTGCAAAAGCCGATGATACGAAAATTATTCCCAAACATTTAGCTATAGACATAGTCTTTTATTTCTAAAGATAGATTATAAAATGATATTTAAAAGTCCCATTTGTTCAAGACATTTGGGATTTTTTGTTTATTCAATCAAATGGTATTATCTTTGAAGAAAGATATACAAAGTCAAATATTATGAAAAAAATAACTCTATGGAGTGGTATGCTTCTCCTATTTCTCGTATCTTGTGGCAACGTAAAGGAAATTCAGCAAGCAACTTTAAGTGGCAATTATGATCGGGCTATAGATATGTCCATTGAAAAAATACTTAAGAAGAAAGGCAAAAAAAGTGCTGATCCATATGTCAGTTTGCTTAAAGAGTCTTATGACAAAGCCACACAAAGAGACTTGGCTTTGATTGATAAACTATCAAAAGATCCCAATCCGGATAAATGGCGCCAAATATATGATACTTATCTATTGTTAGATACGCGTCAAGATAAAATAAAACCCTTATTACCGCTTTATTTAGTCAAGCAAAATAAGCCGGTTCAATTTAACTTCCGTAATTATACCGATAAAATACTCGGTGCCAAAGGCCATCTGGTCAACCATTTGTATAAAAAAGCTAAAATTTTACTCAAGAGCCGTAATAAAGCTGATATCAGGCAAGCTTATGATTTGTTAGATGAGTTGGATCGTATTGATACCGGTTACAAAGACGTTTCCCGATTGATGCAATTGGCACATCAACGCGGCACATCCTATGCTTTGGTTAAGATTGTCAATGAAACCGATAAGATTATTCCCCGGAAATTGCAAGATGAATTGCTGAACTTCAGTTCTTATGGAGCCAATAATTTTTGGGTGGATTATCAC
>WGDF01000093.1 GCA_015493405.1 Flavobacteriaceae bacterium | reverse complement strand
GTATTAGTTGCCACGACCATCATAGAAAACGGGCTGGATGTCCCCAATGCCAATACTATTTTTATCAATAATGCACACCAATTCGGTTTGTCAGATTTACATCAAATGCGCGGACGTGTCGGGCGAAGCAACAAAAAAGCTTTTTGTTATTTTATCACACCGCCTTACAGCGCAATGACTTATGATGCCCGCAAGCGAATAGAAGCCATAGAAACTTACACCGAACTCGGTAGTGGCTTTCAAATTGCGATGAAAGATTTGGAAATACGTGGCGCCGGCGATTTACTCGGAGCAGAACAAAGTGGTTTTATCAATGAAATGGGCTTTGATACCTACCAAAAAATATTGAAGGAAGCGATTGCCGAACTCGAAACAAACGAATTTAAAAATTTACTCGAACAGGACGACAAAAAACCAACCTATACCTTTGAAACACAAGTTGAAACTGATTTTGAAATTCTTTTTCCCAACGATTATATCAGCGTTACAACAGAACGCCTAAACCTTTATAATGAATTGGCGCAAATCAAAGATAAAGAGGCCTTACAACGTTACAAAATCCAATTAGAAGATCGTTTCGGTCCTTTGCCGCCGGCCACTTTAGACTTATTGGAATCCGTTAAGCTCAAATGGTTGGCCCAACAATTGGGTTTTGAAAAATTAGTGATCAAAAAAGGTAAAATGCTGGCCTATTTCATTTCCAATCCGGATGCCCCTTATTATCAATCGGATATTTTCAATAGGATCTTGCAAAAAGTCCAAAAAAGTGCTTGCTGTCAATTCAAAGAAAAGAAAATTCAAAATGAAGAACGCTTGTATTTGATTTTTGAAGGCATCACCAGCGTTGATACAGCCATAGATAAATTGAAAATATTATTGTAACGAAACTACTATAGACAAAAAATCCATAGTAGTTTCGTTTTTAATATCTATAATTTGTATTTTTTTTAAATTATTTCCCAAGCGTTGCTACCATGATGGCTTTAATGGTGTGTAAGCGGTTTTCAGCTTCGTCAAAAACAATAGACCGCTCACTTTCAAACACATCTTCGGTAACTTCCATTGCGCTAATCCCGAATTTTTGGTATATCTCCTCTCCTACTTTGGTATCTCTGTTATGAAAAGCAGGTAAACAGTGCATAAATTTAACTTTAGGATTACCGGTTTTGGCCATTAAATCACTATTGACTTGGTAAGGCATCAATTTACCAATACGATCTTTCCAAACCTCTTCGGGTTCTCCCATAGAAACCCATACATCGGTATAAACAAAATCCACTCCATTAACACCTTCACTCACTTTATCGGTAATGGTAATTTTAGCGCCTGTTTGTGCTGCGATGTCTTTTGCCTGTTTGACTAATGCTTCATCGGGTTGCAAATCTTCCGGCGCGACCAGACGGACATCCATCCCCATTTTGGCTGCACCAATCATCAATGAATTACCGAGATTATTACGGGCATCCCCCAAATAAGCAAAAGCTATTTGATGCAAAGGCTTATCGGAATGTTCTTGCATCGTCAAAAAATCAGCCAAAATTTGAGTCGGGTGATATTCATTGGTCAAGCCGTTCCAAACCGGCACTCCGGCATATTGGCCCAATTCTTCTACAATTTCCTGACCAAAACCCCGATATTCTATACCATCATACATACGTCCTAAGACGCGTGCCGTGTCTTTCATCGTTTCCTTTTTTCCGATATGAGAACCGGTTGGCCCCAGATAGGTCACTCTGGCACCTTGATCAAGTGCTGCCACTTCAAATGCACAACGGGTGCGAGTAGAAGCTTTTTCAAAAATCAATGCAATATTTTTATTCGAGAGCAATGTTTGCTCGGTGCCTGCATATTTTGCTTTTTTTAAATCGGCAGACAAGTCTAATAAAAACTTGATTTCTTTGGGGGTAAAATCCAATAATTTTAAAAAATTTCTATTTCGTAAATTAAATGCCATTTTATATATTTTTTAGAGTTATTCGCCACAAAAATACAATATTATTCGGGGATAAAAATGATGAAATCTAAAGTTTTTTTAAAGATTTTATAGCCTTAATCAATTCAAAAAATGATCAATTATTCAAGGCGTTCTATTTTGACAGTTAACAATTTATGATGAATGATTATCTGCTGCAAAATACCGTCTTGGTAATGATAAATACTTGTTTTGCCATTTATGGGATTGGTAATGCGGTATTGGTGCGCCCCAATTTGGTCAATTGATTTAATCAAGCCGTCAAATTCGGAAAAAATTTGCGTCAATCCGATAGGCTCTTTAAAATAAAGCAAAGAACCCGAATAAATAACTGCCCGATCTAAATTAGCCTTTTGTCCATTCTTAAAAATTTGATAGGTATTTCCAATGCGATCCACTTTAGTCTTTGAATGTAAACGTTTGTTTAGAAAAACAGAAACTAAACTGTGAATCAAATGTTTATCTTTATAAATACTATAGAGATGGTAGGTTAAATCGACGGTAACAAAAAGTTTGATTTTAGTCTGACTGGTTACATTTGTTTCTATAATCTCATCGACTTTATTTTGCATAACCTTTAAATGCCCTAATGAGAGACCATTGTCGGTTGTTATATTGTAGTGCAAACTGTCCGTAACAGTTTGGGAAAATAATTGAGTCGATAAAAAAATAAATATATAAAGTAAGTATTTTTTCATAAATATAAAGGCTTGCATCATCTTATTGAGATAAATTCGAATAAGAGATCAGGTATGACAAATCAATATTATTTCTTTTTAGGTAAGAATCGGTCTAAATCAATATGTAGTGAAAAAACATGAGAATAAAATCCATCTGAACCTATGTTGGTCAAAGCGTAGTCTATGGCAATTCCTTTGTATTTGAATCCCAGTCCTGCATTGGGTTGAAATCTTAAATTTTGTTCGTCAAAAAATTGTTCATTTCTAAAATTATTGACGCCCAAACGCAAAAAGGCCATCTTATGATATTTAAATTCGAGACCTAAAGCCGGATCAATACTGATAAAATCGCTACTGATTAAAGTGTGCATTTTAAAAAATCGTGCATTCAAATCAACCTCCGCCATTAAATCGAGATTAGGATTTAAATGAAATTCCCTTGCGGTCCCCAATTGCATTTTGGGCAAAGTCAATTCAACTTTATCCGGTGATGATTGGTTTTGTCCGGGAATGGATTGAGACACATCATTAAATTTATCTTGGTTTACAGACCAATAATTAACAGTGGTTGTTATGTCGCGCAGCATCAAACCGAATTGCCATTTTTTTAAATTATACCGCGCCCCCAAATCAAAGCCAAAGCCATAGCCGGAAGCAAAATCGCCGACATGTCTGTAGATAATTTTAGCGGTGGCACCCAAGTCAAGTCCTTTAAAAACATGGCTTCGTCCTACTGAAAAAGTCAAGGCATAATCGGCAGCCGAAAAATAAGTAATCCGGTCGTAGTTTATATTGCCCTGATCATCAATGAGCTGTGTCGTATTCATAATATTATCAACGCCAAAACGAATCAAAGCAATGCCAACTCCTGTTTGCGCATCAAATTTTTTGGCATAGCCCATATAATCATATTGAGCTATATTGGCAAAATAGGCAGCATGCATTAAACTTATTTGTTGCGAATTGACACTTGATAAAGCAGCCGGATTCCAATAACCGGCTGTTACATCGCTAACCTCGGCTACAACGGCATTCCCCATAGCCAAACTACGCGCATCCACACCGATATTGAGAAAAGCATTGGCATAATGCCTGGCCGTTTGCGCCTTCATTGAATACAGGCTTAAAAAAGCAATTAAAAGAAGGTTTTTTTTCATAAAAATAAAATTCTGGAAGAAAGGCTCAATTGCCGATTTCTTCTGCGGTCTTATCTAGAACGATTTCTTTGGCAAAATATTTTGTATTACCCATCCAAGGTATTTTCCAAAAGCGTTCGATATAACGGATTTTCACCCCACGTCCTTGGTAATCAACCATTTTTTCGATAACTAATTTTTCATGTCTTTCAACCGAAAAATTCCATAAATGATCCTGCCCGACACCGGTGCTGAGCTGACCTTCCCAAGTTTTGATAATCACACCTTTATGACTAAATTTAATTAATTTACCGGCGCGCCAACCATTGCTGTAAGGTACGTAATAATCAAAAGCATATAAACCACCTAAAATCAGGCCGATGATCAATATAAAATATAAAAGAAATTTTTTCATAAGAATAGGTTTTGTTGTTTAACAAAGTTACAAAAAAAAGCCACTCAATAAGAATGGCTCTAAGAATATGTTTTATTTTTAAATCATTATTTAACCCGGTACCAATATTGTGTCCGTCCCAAAAGTGAGAAGCCGATGTATCCCCGTACTTTTAATTTATCAGGCGCCACTAATTTAATATAAGCGCTATAAGTTTTAGCATTTTTGGGATCGGTTATTTCACCATCTTCATATTCATCGCCATCCTTTTCTAAATCTTTAAGAATCACCAAACCGATAATATTTTTATCCTTGTATTTGGTTTCACAAGTATGACAAACTCCGTCTTTGTTGGCTTCTGTCAAAAGTTCAACTATTTTTCCATAGTATTTACCATCGTTTTTATAAATTTCGATGATAGATTTAGGCTTTCCGGTTTCGTCATCAATGGTTTTCCATTTACCGATAACACCTTGTGCTTGAATATTAAAATAGCTTAAAAGGATAAGGCCGATTAAAAATAATTTTTTCATAAGAATATAAGTTTTAATAATTTATAGGTTCAAATTTAATTCATTTCTATTGTAAAACCAAATTTATCTATTTTGTTTCAAAGACTGTTCCAAACTTTTATGATCTTCGAACTTAAATTTCAAAATAGCCATATTTAATTCATGTCCTAATAATAAAATCAAAGCATTGAGCCATATCATCAAAAGAATAATCAGAAAAGCTCCAATGGAACCATAAAGTTGGTTGTAGCGTGCAAAATGGTCAATATAAAATCGGAAAATATAAAAACTGACAATGGCTAATAAAGTGGTCATAATACTCCCCGGCGAAATAAATCGAAGTTTTTTTCCTTCTTTGGTGCCAAAATAATATAGAACGGACACCGAAATTAATATCATAGCGATATAAAAAAGATTTTTGCCCCACATTGTCCAAAAATTATAATCATTGATCAACCCATGTTTTTGTAAATTATAAACAACAACAATTTCAAAATAAATAATTGCGATAACTGTAATGAACAGGATCAAAACCAAGAGTAAAGATAAGCCTAATGCGACGAAATATTGTTTAAACATATTGCGTCGGTCTATAAATTTATGAACAGATTCTTCAAATCCGGTTAAAATAGCATTAACGCCGTTGGCCATAAATAAAACCGATAATACAATACTGAAAGACATTAATCCTTTTTTGGGCTTGGTGGCTATATCATAAATAACATTGTCAATTACAGCAAAGGTTTTGGGCGGCACAATATTGTGAATAAAATTGATAAAATCAGTCTGAAAACCGTTAATGGGCACCATCGGAATTAAAGTCATCGTAAACAATAAAAAAGGAAAAATCGCCATAAAAAAACTATAGGCTATAGCCCCGGCTCTGACCGTAATAAAACCATCGATAATACCCCGCCAATACAATTGTAACAAATTATAAAGCGTCATACCGGCAAAACCCGGAACGGGAATTTTCTCCAAAGTCGACTTGATTTTATTTTTGATGTTTTGGAACATTCTGAATCTTATTGATTTAGATTTTTCCAATACCATTGCACGGCTTCTTTCAATCCTGATTTAAGGTCATATTTCGGATGATAATCCAATAATGATTTGGCTTTTTCAACCGAAGCTAAGGAATGCGGAATATCTCCGGCTCTAACAGGACCGTGTTTAATAGGAACTTTTTCGATTTCCGGATCAAAAGAGCTTAAATAAGTCTTGAGCAATCGGGTTAATTGATTCAAATCTGTTCTGTCGCCAAAAGCCGTGTTATAAACCTGATTTAAAGCTTTGGGATTATCCGTAGTTAAAGCCAATTTGTTCATTAAAATGACGTTGTCAATATAGGTAAAATCTCTGGAATAAGTCCCGTCTCCATTGATAACCGGACTTTGATGTTGCATCAATTGAATCACAAATTTGGGAATAACGGCGGCATAAGCACCATTGGGATCTTGACGGCGGCCGAATACATTGAAATAACGCAAGCCAATAGTATCTAAACCGTAAGTTTTATGAAACACATCGGCATATAATTCATTGACATACTTGGTAATGGCATAAGGCGATAAAGGTTTTCCTATGATTTCTTCGACTTTAGGCATGTTTTCAGAATCGCCGTAAGTAGAAGAACTGGCCGCATAAATAAAACGTTGTATGCCGGCATCACGAGCCGCAACCAACATATTGAGAAAACCGTCAATATTGACTTGGTTGGTTGTAATCGGATCATTGATACTGCGTGGTACCGATCCTAATGCAGCTTCGTGCAAAACATGAGAACAGCCTTTAACTGCCTTTTGACAGGTCGCCAAATCTCGGATATCGCCCACTTGCAATTCAAAATCGGGCTGTGACATTAAATGTTGAATGTTATGAAAGTGTCCTGTGGCAAAATTGTCCAAACAGCGCACTTGATGACCGTCTGCTAATAAACTTTCGCATAAATTTGACCCTATAAATCCGGCACCGCCGGTAACTAATATTTTCATATTTTTTTGATGATTTGGTTATCTTGATGATTTATCCCTCTCGATATATTCCACACTAATCTTGACTCAATAGTCATACTCATCACCCCATTTTTGCTTCAATGTTGTTTTAAATTGATTTTCTTTCGCATTTGCTCCCGGCTCATATAAAACTTTATGTTGAAGAGATTCCGGCATAAAATTCATCTTGACAAAATTGCCGGCGAAATTATGCGCATATTTGTAATTTTGACCATAACCTTGAGCTTTCATCAGTTTAGTCGGTGCATTGCGCAAAGCCAATGGCACTTCCAAATTACCGGTTTCCCGAACTAATTTTTGAGCCGTGTTAATAGCCTTATAGGCCGAATTGCTTTTAGGCGAATTGGCCAAGTAAATCACAGCCTCAGCCAGAATAATTCTAGATTCGGGCCAACCTATTTTCGCAACCGATTCAAAGGCCGCATTGGCCAACAACAAAGCATTGGGATTGGCCAAACCGATATCTTCGGCAGCCAAAATAATCAAGCGACGTGCTATAAAAACAGGATCCTCTCCGCCTTCTATCATTCGGGCCAACCAATAAATACCGGCATTGGGATCACTTCCCCGAATAGATTTAATAAAAGCTGAAATGATGTTGTAATGCAAATCCCCCTTTTTATCGTATAAAAAAGCATTATTCTTGACACTTTCTTTTACCGCTTCATCTGTTATGACGACCGGCGTTCCGGATTGTTGTAAAATAGTCTGTTCAAAAAGGTTTAATAATTTACGCGCATCGCCATCGGCATAATGAATTAAAGCACCTGTTTCTTGTAATTGAATTTGTTGTTGTTTGAGCCAAGCATCCGTTGTCAAAGCCCGTTCCAAAATGCTTTGCATTGCTTTGTCATCCAAATGTTTTAAGGTAAAAACTTGACACCTTGAAAGTAAAGCATTATTAACTTCAAAACTCGGATTCTCGGTTGTCGCTCCAATCAATGTTACCCAAGCCTTTTCAACCGCTTCGAGCAAACTATCTTGTTGTGATTTGTTAAACCGGTGAATTTCATCTATAAACAAAATAGGCGTCCCGTGATTAAAAAATCCGGACTGATTTTTGACTTTATCTAAAATATTTCTAATATCCTTGACCCCCGAATTGATGGCACTCAATTTATAAAAGGGCCGTTGGGTTTCGGCGGCAATAATCTGTGCTAAAGTCGTTTTGCCGGTTCCGGGTGGCCCCCATAGAATTATAGAAGAGAGTAAATTTGATTCAATTTGTTTGCGCAAAACAGCATTCTTTCCCATCAAGTGTTCTTGCCCGATGTAACTTTGCAGATCATTCGGACGCACACGTTCGGCTAAAGGAATTTGCGGTGCTTGCATAAATAAATATTTAAAAAGTAAAAATAAGCTTTTTGAACAAAATAAACACAATTTGACCTTTACTATTTTCCGTTTTGTAAAATATCGGCCAAAAGTTTTCGAGCACGCATCAATTTAACCTTGACATTATTAAGGGGCTCGCCTATACGTTCGGCTATTTCTTTATAACTCAAGTCTTGAAAAAAACGCAACTCAATCACTTCTTTGTAGTGGGGTTTTAACCGACTAACAGCTTGTTTCAATTGCATCAACTTTTGGTCCATAATCATTTGATCTTCGGCCGTTAATTCTTTATCGGGCAACAAAAAAAGATCATTATCTTCTTTAATGGAAATAAAATTGTGCTTTTTTTTACGCTGGTAGTCAATATAAACCTGTTTGGACATCATTAATAACCAATTTTTGAAATCATATTGCGGGTTGTACTTATGAAGATTGTCAAAGGCTTTGGCAAAAGTTTGAATGGTAATATCTTCCGCATCGTTTTGATTGTTGATACGTGATTTTTGAAACCGATACACATCATTCCAATAAGCATTCAATAAATAATTAAAGGCGGTTTGTTGACCCGAAAGGGCGGCTTCTATTTTTTGATTTATGAGGTCCAATGCAATGGTTTTTTAAATAGATTTAATACAAAAATAAGCAATTGTATCAAGATCAAATAAAGTTCGAGCAAGGGAAACCACAGGGTCAAATCTTTTTCTTGCAATTTGTTATTGACGCTGTAGTTCACATACCAAGCTGTTAAAAGTCTTGCAAAAACAATGCCTAAAACCCAAAGCCACCTATAATGAAACGCAAATAATAGGATTGCAGTAAACCAAAACCCCATCAAACTGATATAATACCAACTCAGTAATAGTTTATGTTTCAATTTGTAAAATTGTGCCGTAGCGATATGCCGGCGTTTTTGATAAATATAAGCTTGGAAAGTTTTTTTTGGCCTTGAAACGGTAAAACTATCCGGATCTAAACAAATAGCTGTGTTATCAGCTGTCGCGACTTCATTGACAAAAAGATCATCATCTCCGGATAAAAGATCCAGATGGGTGTAAAAACCATTGTTGTTCATAAACAAGTCTTTGGTATAAGCCAAATTTCGGCCTACGCCCATATAAGGCATGCCCTTTAAGCTATAAGAAAAATATTGCAAGGCGGTTTGAACGGTTTCAAAACGAATTAATTTGTTGAGAAAACCTTTAGTCTGTTGGTATTTTCCATAACCTAAAACCAACTGTTTCTTTGACGTAAAATGACCTGACATACTTTGAATCCAGTTTTTGGAAACAGGTTGACAATCGGCATCGGTAAAAAGTAAATAATTGTATTTAGCCGCTTTAATTCCCAGCGTTAAAGCGTATTTTTTATTGCCCCTTAAACGGTTATCGTCATTAAAATTTACTTTGACCAAACGGATTTTATCCGGATAATTTTCTTTAAATTCTTGCATAACATCAAATGTGGCATCAATGGAACGGTCGTCGATTAAAACAACTTCAAAATCAGGGTAGTCTTGGTCCAAAACAGCAGGTAAAAACAATTTTAAATTTTCGGCTTCATCTTTGGCACAAATCACAACCGAAACAGGCAGATTCTTGTTTTTTTGCAACTTTGTTTTATACGAGATTAAAACGCGAAAAATGCAAAAGTAATAGCAAAATAAACTACCGGTAAACAGAAGGAAGCAAAGAAAAACCACAAACATTTCAAAAATAAATTAGTTCTTATTCAGCGTTTCAAAAAATTTGGTCAGGTCGCCTTTCTCCTTTTCTTCGGCAATTTTACGATGCAATTCATGGTCGCAATTACCATCATATTCTTCACGGGAGCGTCCACAAAATGAACATGGTTTATTATCGGGATTGGTCTCCGGATTAAGGCTGGCACAAGTACCTTCAATACGGCCGTCTTTTTTGAGTATAATTTTAACGGCGATTCCCATTACGGCCAAAGCCAAAATCAAAAGAGTTAAAAATATAAGTTTGAGTGTCATTATGATTTAATTTTTAGGCTTACAAAATTACATTATTATATGGAAGCGTGAATTATGAATCGCATTTTTATTTCAATAAAATTTAAACTAAAATAAACTCAAGCTATCCTTTCTTGTTTAATATCATAAAATATTTAATTCTTAATGAATAAAATTCTTTGCCAAAGCGTTTCAAAACCAGATAAAAGCATTCTCAAAATGCTCTAAAGTCTCCGTGTATTGATTTTTGATTATCGCGATAATATCAAATCTGATTTCCATATCCAAATCTTGTTGTTCAATATAATAATTCACGGCTTCTTTAAGTAGTTTTATTTTCTTTTTATTGACAAAAAGTTCCGGTTTCCCATAGTGGTCAGAACTGCGTGTTTTGACTTCAATAACGGCTAAAATATCATCCTTACGCGCCAAAATATCAATCTCGGCATGTCCGAATTGCCAATTGGTCTCCAAAATTTGGTAATCATTTTTGAGCAAATAGTCTTTGGCTATTGCTTCGCCCTGTTTGCCTAATTCGTTGTGTTCTGCCATTTTGGTTGGTCTTTTTATTTATTTACTGAGACCTACCAGATTTTAGAAACCTAGCAGGTCAGGTCTGTTC
>WGDF01000092.1 GCA_015493405.1 Flavobacteriaceae bacterium | reverse complement strand
TTTTATTCAGTTTAAGCCTTTTGGTTTCAAATTGTAAAAAGAAAGATTTGCCCGAATACCCCGGAAAATTGATTGTTCATGGTTTAGTCAATATTGTGATGCCGGGTTCGGATATTAATGATCCTAATTTGCGTATGTATGCGTTTAGCGGTAGTCATCAAAACGATTTAAGTTCATTACCCGAAGGTGATTGGACCTATGAACTGTGGATTAATGTCGATCCTGATGCTTTGATTGGCAATAAAGATGCTATTAATGGTTTGTTTGCCGGAGGTGCATGTATTGGTGAACGTCGTCACAATTTTGAATTATACCTCATCAATGACCCTGATCCGGATGCCGATTTTGCTATTAAATATGGCAAATTGCAAGCCGGAGACGACAATCAAGTGGCCTCAATGCAGTCTGACCAAGCCCCTGAAAATTTGCATTTCAATGAATGGATTCACGTAGCAATTTCGCGTTCCTCTTCAGATGGGGTAGCTAAATTTTATATCAATGGTAAACTCATTGACAGCAGCACCGATCCGGTTTGGAAACAACCTGTTAGTGATGCTTGGCTTGATTTTAACTATATGTATCGCGGTTCTGCTATGCACTTTTTTAAAGGGGGTATGGACAATATCCGCGTCTCAACAGTTGATCGTTATCCGACGGAATTTACACCGGATAGATCCAAACATTATATTGTAGATCAGTATACTTTATTACAGCTCAATTTAGATGAGGAACTGACCTCTTTCAGTCCACCGAATGATTTTGATAAAATCAAGATTTTAGGCTATTATGATTATTATATTAAAGTGCATAAAAGCAACACTTGGTATCATGAGCCTGATACATATTTACCTTTAGGAGATTATTAAAGAATTTTTTTATGAAAAAGCAATTTATTTTATTTAGCCTTTTATTTTTGAGTTTAATACCATTGACCTATGCTCAAAAACAGCAATCTGCAGCTGTGATGGCTCGAGATTTTTATGCTCAAAATTTTGGGGTGGAAAAACATCCGGTTTTTTGTTATGAATGGGATGATCAAGTTAATTATGCTGTCAATTTTGATGAAGGCGGTTATATTTTATTGCAGAATATCAATAACCATTTGCATATAACTGCAATCATACCCGAAGGAAAATTTAGTATTGAAAACAATCATTTGGTTAAGGATACATCCAAAGTTCATCTCTATCGAATAGCAGATTTGCCGGCTTTAGATGTTTCTTATCGCAACAGACGTCATACCAATCAAGATGTTGGTAATTTTGTAACCAATGAATGGGGTAGTGTCAATTGTATAGACGATCAGAACAATATTGTCAATGTAACCAATTATTATACACCGGATCATTGTTCGGCGGGTTGCGTGGCGATTTCAACTTCACAAATATTACATTATTACAAATGGCCCCGAATTGGAATGGGCAACAATACCTACTCCGATAATTATAACGGTTCTTTAGTACGCCATGGGGCTTTTTTTGATGAAAGACCTTATGA
The DNA here is from genome assembly GCA_015493405.1 of Flavobacteriaceae bacterium. Classification (GTDB taxonomy): domain Bacteria; phylum Bacteroidota; class Bacteroidia; order Flavobacteriales; family Flavobacteriaceae; genus WGBX01. The sequence continues at coordinate 3,125 of WGDF01000092.1, read as the reverse complement.
TTGGGCTGATATGTTGGATCAATATATGTATGTGGCTTCTACAGATGCACAACGTGAAGCCGCCGGAAAATTGGTTTACGATGTAGCGGTGGCCGTAGAAATGAATTTTGAACCTTCCGGATCCAGTTCTAATGTTAATAAAGTGCCATTTATATTAGAAAATTATTTCAGATATACCGGACACTATGAAGTTAAGTCTTGGTCAAATTTTTGGAGTAGAATGTATCAAAATATGCAAGATCATATTCCTGTTTCTGTTGCCGTTGAGAATAGTGCCGGTGACGGGCATGCCTTTGTAGTCAGTGGTTATAAAGAAATCGACGGCGATCCATATTATTATATCAATTGGGGCTGGTACAATCAAGGCACGCCTAACAATGGTTGGTACAATATGCAAGCTTGGAATAATGCGACACCGGGTTACAATACTATTTTGGGTGCTTTGTTTGATGTGGTCCCCGAACCTGAAATTACTTCAATTACCCCTAGCGGAACCGGTAACGATTTTACCATTCATTGGGAAGTGGCTCAAAATATTAATTATGAGGAATTTACCTTGCAACGCAAAATTGATGGGGGCTCTTGGCAAACGGTTGCCACCGGTATCACCGGACAAGATTATACCTACCAAAATCCGACCGGACATGTTTATTTGTTTAGAGTCAAAGGTAAGGCACATGGCGGCTATTATCTCAATTCCTATTCCGAACCGGTGCCTTATGCCCCTCAAGGTAGTTTTAATGGGTATGGCAGTTTTGAAGGACAGCAGTATGCTTATGCCAAGCAAACTCCGGATTATGACTTGATATTTAATCATGATTATACTTTTGAAACTTGGATTCGATTACATCCCGGCAATCAAAACGGCGATGTGATTTTTGATCGTCAATATATCTTTGCATTTGAGATTGAAGATGTTACTTCAAGTGATTATTCCGTGGTGTTCAAATCTCCGGCAAGCCAAGATGCTTTGCACTCTCATAATACCGGTCAGAAACTGCAAATCGGCCAATGGTATCATATTGCAGTGACCAATGAGGGGTCGACGGCAAAATTATTTGTCAATGGTGAAGAACGAGACAGTAATGATCAAAATCATTTTCATTTGAACAGTTCAAATACTGCGATTAATATTGGAGAACGTTACCATGGCAGCTATTCCGGTTTTATCAAAGCCGATTTGGATCAAATAAGATGGTCGGATGTAGCCCGCTATACCGGTAATTTTACGCCGAATCAAGCTACCGGTTTTACAGTTGATGACCATACCAAAGCTTATTTCAAATTTGAAAATGTGCATCGTAACCGCTTAAAAGATGAGGCTTTTAAAACCAGCGTCAGAGTCAAAAATGCCCCCGGTTATGTAACTTGGAATTTTGATTTTGACCCCAATGGCAGCTCAGCAGTTTCTCAATTTGAATTTAGCCGTAATATGATTGTTTATCCTAATCCTGCAACTGATTTTGTTACTGTTAAATCATTGCAAAAGAAATTTAATTTACAGGATTTTGAGCTTCATGTTTATGATCTATCCGGTCGGGAAATTGAGGGGCTAAAACGCCAAATAAGTTCGGATTATGATCGAATAGATATGTCACAAATGCCTAAAGGCCTTTATATGCTGACTTTACAAAATGCTTTATTTAAGGCAAAAACTACAATTATAAAAAAATAAATTACTAACCTCTAAAAACTAAAGTTATGAAAAAACAACTATTATTTTTACTTATGTTCTCAATGACATTGGGACTTGTTGCTCAAAGTGACAATTGTTTAAAATTTGACGGTGTTGCCAGTCGGGTCAAATACAGTACCGATACGACACTGGATAATTTGAACGGTGCTACGGATTATACCATTGAAGCTTGGTTTTATCCTACGGATGCCGATATTCACAATCGTGTGATTTTAAAAAGATGGTATCAATTTGCCATCACACTTTATAAAAATGATCTCAGACGCATTTATTTTACGCATTATACCAATAATGGCCAAGATAAAACTTATGTTAATTCACTTTACAACGTCATTAATTTAAACGAGTGGAATCATGTAGCGGTCATTAATAATTCTACAGATAATACCTTAAAAATATATGTCAATGGCGTTGATGTGACTGCAGATACTTCCGGAACTGCAACAACACATACCGCTCTAACCTTGGAAGCCAATCCGGGCACTAGTGCTAATTTTTATGTAGCTTATGGTGGTTCCGGTACTGTTTTTAATGGTTTTGTAGACAAAGTCCGTATCAAAAAAACAGCCGAAGATATCGCAAATTTAAATACAAATGATCCTTTGGCTATGCCTTATACCACAGATGCTGATACGGTTTTATTGTTGAATTTTAATGAAGGCACCGGCACGACAACCGTTAATGAAGCTACGGGAACTGATGCAGATTTGGAATGTCGCGGGGGTTGTTCTGAAATTCCGACTTGGTATCCGGTTCAAACCACTATGGTTGGTGTTGATAGTATCAATCAAATTGATTTCAGTGTTTATCCCAATCCGGTTACAGCTCAAGGATTTGTGATAAAAGCTTCTGATAATCAAAATATTATAAAAGTTCAAATTTTAGATATTACCGGTAAAATTGTGCGAAATTTTGTTAACAAAGCACACTTAAGCCAATTAAAAATGGCGACTGATAATTTAATGCCCGGCGCATATTTGGTTAAAGTAAAAACTAATGAAGGAACCGGTGTGCAAAAACTATTGGTTAAATAGATTTTATTTGTGTTTAATTAAAAAAATCTGCCTCTAAAATCAGAGGCAGATTTTTTAGTTAATCTTGAATTCTTTTGCAATAGCCCCGACTTATTAATAGTGCAAAAAACGCATAGCTTCTTTAAATATCTTTTTAGTTTCCGGATTTCTTTCAACATTATAACTTGCTTTGATATCTTTGAGGGCATCAGTATATTCGGCTTTTATAAGAAGTTGAGCGGCATGAGCTCTAACATCCGGATTGGTATCTCTTAGCAGCCCTTTGTTCCAACGGACGGCAGGACGCGAACGTAGATTATACAAACTATCCATTGCAGCTATTTGTTTTGCCGGTTTGGCATCAAATAATTGCCAAAACAATTGTTTTTCTTTCTTTTTCAACTGATTATCAAACA
>WGDF01000091.1 GCA_015493405.1 Flavobacteriaceae bacterium | reverse complement strand
TGTTTTCCCCAATATTTTATGAGTGCTATATTAGATGGGGCAGTAGCACTAATCTCCATATTTTCTATAGCTTGAATTGTATTGTTGTTTATTTTGAAATCCTTTTCGGTCAGTTGCATAATTAATTATTTTGAGGTATAAGCGGTTTGATATCTTTAATACGCATTTGCAAACTGACTTTGTCATGCCAATGGTTTTCTTCTAAAGTATAAACGATGGAGAGCGGCACGCCTGACTTGACCAAAGCGGCTTTGTCGGCTAAATTAAAGCCGATGCCATTCATTATAATACCCGATTTTAAATCACGTAATGACACTTTCAAATGTTTTTGATCTTTTCCGACAATCTTACTGTAACCGGTATCATTGACACCTTCTGTCATAAAAACCGGATTCATATTGCCGGGGCCAAATGGAGCCATTTGTTTAAGAATGCTAAAAAATTTTCGGTGGATATCATTAAAGGATAGAGGCATGTCAATTTTAATTTCCGGAACTAAGGAAGCTGCCGTAATGGTATTTTTGACTACCGCTTCAAATTTAGCTTTAAATTGATCAAATTGATCTATGGCTATGGATAAACCGGCAGCATATTTATGCCCCCCGAACTGGATGATGTGTTCGCTACAAGCTTGTAGTGCATTGTAAACATTGAACCCGGAAACAGATCGTACAGAGCCCGAAATAACGCCATTTGATTGGGTTAAAACAATTGTTGGCCGGTAATAGGTTTCTATCAGACGGCTGGCAACAATACCGACAACGCCCTTATGCCAATTGGGATGATAAACCACTGTGCTGGCACGATTTTCTTCTTTCTGGTCTTTGATTTGTTGCAAAGCTTCTATGGTAATTTGTTGGTCGTAGCCGCGTCGTTCGTCATTATAGGTTTCTATTTCATCGGCAAACCGGTTGGCAATGGCGACATCTTTTTCAATTAATAATTTGACCGCTTCTTTTCCGTGTTTGATGCGGCCGGCAGCATTAATTCGGGGGGCCAAAGTAAAGACCAGATCCTGAATTTCTAAGGTTTTATTTTGTTTGGTGCGCGATAAGGCTCGGAGTCCGGCTCTTGGATTTTTTTCTATTTGCTTTAAGCCGTAATAGGCCATAACGCGATTTTCGTCTGTAATAGGAACAATATCAGCACCGATACTGACGGCGACCAAATCTAAATAATGAATGATAGCCTCAAGAGGCAGATTCCTATTTTGTTGCAGGGCTTGGATCAGTTTAAAACCAATACCGGCACCACTTAAATCTTTATAAGGATAAGCACAGTCTTGCTGTTTCGGATTGAGGAGAGCCACAGCCGGCGGTAGAGTGGCGCCGGGGGTATGATGATCTCCGATGATAAAATCGACACCTTTCTCTTTGGCATAAGCTATTTTATCGACGGCTTTAGTGCCGCAATCTAAAGCAATCACTAAGGAGAAATGTTGCGCTGCAGCAAAGTCAATACCTTGAATTGATATACCATAACCTTCGGTATAGCGGTCCGGAATATAACTATCAACCTGGTCATAGGGGTCTTTTAAATAAGAATAAACTATGGAAACTGCCGTGGTACCATCAACATCATAATCGCCATAAACCAAAATTTTTTCATTATTTTTAATAGCTTTTTCAATTCTATCAACGGCTTGTTTCATTCCTTTCATCAAAAAAGGCGGGTATAAGCCACTTAATTGAGGTCTGAAAAAATGACGGGCTTCTTCAAATGAATTGATCCCCCGTTGTGCCAATAAATAGGCGTTTTTCTCGGGTATGTTCAAATCATTTTGAAGTCGGCTGACAACAGTCGGATCGGGACTTGGTTTGAGTTTCCACTGCATAAATCTAAGATGTAATTTGAATTATCCAAATTTACAAAATTTCATAGACATTTTAATTTTTTAAGATTTTAAATTCTTATGAAGGTCAATTGTTTTGATTTACAAAAAGATAAAGCTGCATTTTTCAAATTTTCAGATTCAAACATATTGTTTATCTTTGCGTAAATTAGTATTAATATGACTAAAACCGAATTAAAAAAACGCACCCGCGCCCGAGAATCTTCCAATGCTATTGAGCGTTTGTATATAACCATGCGCCATTTGCTTAATCGGGGGTTTTATAAACCTTTTGGTGTTTCGGGAAATACCCTAAAGCAGGGCTTATTAACTTTACGGCCTGAAATATATGGTGACATTGCTTCAGAAAAAACGGAGCTTAATGGTCTTAAATATGTGATGGATCGTTTGCCGAAAGGTATTGAAGAATGTCGTGTGATTTATATGACGGACGATGAGGGTTATCGCACCTCGCAATTTAAGCCGATTATTCCGCCTAAACGTCGGCGTCATTGCTATCGAATAGATCAAGATCAAATGAATGTGGAATTAACACGTGGTCGATCTGATGTCTATGACATTTTAACCCATTTGACTTTTTTATTTATCGAATCTCATAAAATTAGACAAAAAGCGGTCATTGATGACCAAGGAACTCCGGGAAGAGAATGGCAAGCTTTGGAAAAAGTCGTCTTGCAAAATAAAAAACTCAATAAAGCTGAAACCGAACGTGTTATATCTTATTTATCTACTTTATTAGGCCGTACTTTTGAAGAAACCAGAAAGGCTTATGAAGCTTTTAAAGAACCGGGCCAGCCTCATAGATTTTTCCAATTGATTTATTGGCTGGGAAAACTGGCTATAAATGAAGCTTATTTGGGGCAAAAAAGAGCGGTTAAGTTCAGTCCCCGTTTACGAGAAAGTTTGGGACATCATGTCTATGGTGAGATTTGGGCTTTAAATATTAAAAAAAGTTTGGATGAACGTGGTTTATTACAACGTCCCATTCATATTATTAGTTCCAATATGCATTCGGTGTTAAATGTGTTATTTGCTCAAAAAGCTTTAAATGTTGATAAGAGTGAGATGGCCTTATATAAAGATCTCAGTAAAGATGAGCATCAGAAAATGCGTCAAAAAGTGACACAACTAGCTCAAAAAAACGGGATGATTTATCTTAAAGATCATTCGGGGGCTAATATTGACGTTCAAATATTTGATACAGCCAAATTTGAGCCGAATATTTTGCCGCCTTCTGTTTATAAACTTGAGAATACTAAAAAACCGGTTTTAATCGTTATGGATTATGCTTTCGGGGAACAAGCTTTTGAGGTTATGGATGAACTATTGAAACCTTATGAGGAGAATGGTCAAAAAGAGCACTTGGATGTGCAGTCGATATCCGTTATGGGTAAAGCCGGAATTTTATCGGGTAACAAAGGCGATATTATGATTCCGAAAGTGCATATGTTTGAAGGGACAGCAGATAATTATCCTATTGATAATCAATTGACTGCGCAGGATTTTGAGGCTGAGAATCTTATGGTGTATGAAGGGACAATGGTAACCGTTTTAGGAACTTCCTTGCAAAATAAAGATATTTTGTCTTTCTTTAAGAATTCGACATGGCAAGCTATCGGTTTGGAAATGGAAGGTGCTCACTATCAAAAAGCCATACAATCCGCCTCAAAAATCAGAGGTAATATTCGGGCAGATGTCAGGGTGCGTTATGCTTATTATGCATCAGATAATCCTTTACAATCCGGTAGCACTTTGGCTTCAGGACCTTTAGGGGTGAAAGGGGTCAAACCGACTTATATTATCACAAAAAAAATTTTAAACCAAATTTTAAATAATTAAATTATGAACCAATCTTCAAATCCCGATGAAATAGACATCATTCAATTTTTTGCAGCGATAGGCCATCTGTTTAAAGGCTTATATAAAAGTACGCTATCCTTTTTAAAAGGTATATTTTATTTTTTAATTGAGGTCATTATTTATTTTAAAAAGCATTATATAATTTTGGGTTTGGGCCTGTTAATTGGTTTTGGTTTATCCTTTTTAGGAAAAAAATCAGGTCAAACTTATTATGGACAGGCTACTTTAAGAACAAATTATAATGCCCAATTGGCTTTGCAAGAAAAGGTGGCAGCGCTAAACAGTTTAATTCAAAAAAATGATTCAGTTAAATTGGCTGAAATGCTTGGAATAACGCCTGAGCAAGCAAGTCATTTTAGAGCATTTGATCTGAAACCGGTGTTTAATGATGTTTTATTGATAGATGACTATAACGAATTTTTAAAATTTAAAGATACTGTAGTTTATAAATTTATTGAATATAAAGATTACAAAAAAAACATTAAAGAGAATCCTGCTTTGGACCGGTATTGGCGTTTAAAAATTTTTGCGGATTCCCCTATGGCTTTTTATAAATTAAATCAAAAAATCAAAAATTTACTCAATCAAGATACAACCATAGAAAAACGTAAACAAAATTATATGGCCGTATTGGACCTTAGAAAACGGCAGTCCTTAAAAGACTTGAAAAATATTGATTCTATGCGATCCGTTTTTAATAAAGTTTGGTTGGAAACTGCCAAAATGCCTGATGTGACTTCTACCAATATTATGGTGACCAATCAAAAAATGAATGGCCCGGAAACGTCTTATAACTTGTTTACTGAAAGACAAAGAACGATTAACGTTCTTGAAAATAACAGTATTACAATCAATAAGTATGATGATGCGGTCATATTACTGAATAGTTTTCCTCAAAATGGGATCAAAGAATATACTATTTTGGACAACCGGCATTTTAAGTATGCTTTACTGGGTTTATTGTTGGCTTTTTTATTTTTATTGGGTAGAGATTTTAATAAATACTTAAATAAGTATCAAAAATTAAAAATAGAAAGGAATAATTAAGATGACGGTAACGCCTACATTTATCGCCGATGTTTATATCATAGATCCTATAGTTTTTAAGGATCAAAGAGGTTTTTTTTACGAATTTTTCAATCAAGAAAAATTTGAACAATTAACCGGTCAAAATATTCAATTTATTCAAGATAATTTAGCCGCCTCCCAACGTGGGGTTTTAAGAGGTTTGCATTTTCAAAAATCACCTTTTGGGCAAGCCAAATTGGTCAGCGTGATCAAAGGTTCAGTCTTAGATGTCGTCGTTGATTTAAGGCGCAACTCGAAAACTTTCGGGCGCTATTTTTCTATTGTTTTAAGCGCAACTAACAAAAAACAATTGTTTATGCCGCGAGGGATAGCCCATGCTTATTTGAGTTTGGAAAACGATACTTTATTCTTTTATAAAATTGACAACACCTATCATCCGGAAAGTGAATCGGGCATTCGTTTTGATGATCCGGATTTGAAAATAGATTGGCAAACTGATATATCGCAAGTAATTTTATCTGAAAAAGACCGAAATTTGCCTTACTTAAATGAAATTTTAGATTTTCTATGAAAAAAAATAAAATTAAAATCCTTGTGACCGGAGCAGAAAGTCAATTGGGAAAATCATTAAGAATGATGCCGCATCCGGATTTTGATATAACATTCAAAAGTAAATATACCTTAGATATTACCGATAAAAAAAAGGTTAAACAATTTTTTAAAGAAAATAATTTTGATTATTGTTTCAATTTTGCGGCTTATACTAATGTCAATCAAGCAGAAAAGGACAAAAAAAAATGTTTCGAAGTCAATGTTGAAGGCATCTCAAATCTAGCAAAGGCGGCTAAAAAAAATGATGTATGCTTGGTTCAGATCTCTACAGATTATATTTTTGACGGACAAAAAAAACAAGCTTATAAAGAAGACGATCAGCCTAATCCACTAAATATTTACGGACAATCCAAATTGATGGGGGAAGAGATCATAGCCTCGTATTTAAAAAAATATCTGATTGTCAGAACATCTTGGCTTTATTCTAAATTTAATAAGAATTTTGCTAAAACGGTTTTAGACTTAACCAAATTGCCACATAAATTAAAATTGGTTGATGATCAAATTGGAACCCCTACTTATGCGCCCGACTTGATAGATTTTTTGTTATTTATGGTGCAAACTATAGAGCAGTATCCCAAAAAAGATTATTATGGCACTTATCATTTTAGCAATAAAGGCAAAGCTTCATGGTATGAGTTTGGCAAGCAAGTGCTTAAGGAAGCCGGTATTGATAGAAAAATAAAGCCAATTGATACGGCTCGTTTTGAAAGTCATGTTAAGCGACCGCCTTATTCTGTTTTGTCCAAAAACAAAATTGAATCCATTTTTGAGTATAAACCGCGCAAATGGCAAGTTGCTTTAAAGGATTTTTTTAATTAAATAAAACTAAATTTTATGGCATTTATCAAAAAAATTAAAGGAAAAAAACCGGTTTTCGGATCGCATGTTTTTTTAGCTGAAAATGCCACGATTGTAGGAGATGTGGTAACCGGAGATTATTGTAGCATTTGGTTTAGTGCCGTGGTTCGCGGTGATGTTAATTATATCAGAATGGGCCATAAAGTCAATGTGCAAGATGGCGTTGTAATTCACGGTACTTACCAAAAAGCCCCCACTCTTATAGGAAATAATGTTTCTATAGCACACAATGCAACTGTTCATGGTTGTACAATTAAAGATAATGTGCTCATTGGTATGAATGCGGTTATCCTGGATCATGCAGTTATTGAATCTAATGCTATTGTTGCAGCAGGCTCTGTCGTTACTAAGGGGACTGTAGTTGAGAGTGGTAGCGTATACGCCGGTATTCCGGCGGTCAAAATCAAAGATATCAGCCCCGAATTGGTAGAAGGCGAAATCAAGCGGATTGCCGATAGTTATATCAAATATGCCTCTTGGTATCAGGAAGATTAAAAGTCGTAATAAAACCCAAAACTGTAAATGTGACTGCCATCATTGCCGATAGTATACATAGCACTGATATGTGAAATCGGAGAGCCGTCAATATGCACTCCGGCATCTATAACAAGGCCATGAATAGGGTCGTAAGGCGGTTCTTTGGAGATAACATTGGAATAGCTGTAACCAACTCCGGCATAAAAACCCAAAAGATATAAGGAATTTTCTTCAGAATTTAACCCCATATTTATGTTCATTAAAACAGGCAAGGCATAACTGAAACGCATGGGGAAAGTTTCATCATAGGCACGATATTGATACCAGTCTCTAAAACCTACACCTATTTGAGGTCGTGCTTCTATTGAAAGTGTGCTTTCCGCACTCAGTTCCGCAATGTTATAGCGGGGAATAAATGTCCAGTTAAAATCATAGCCGGTATATTTTGGAGCTTGCATATATTGCCCGGTGATGCCTGTGGAAAAATAGAACTTTTTATAGCCTAATTGGGAATAAGATTTCAAGCCAATCATTAGCAGTAATATAATAATAATTCTTTTCATCTTTTTATTTTTTATTTTAATCATGCCGGTTTCATAATTGAAACTCATTTGCTTTATGCAAATATAGGAATAATACAAAATTACGTTAAAACTAAATTGACTTTTCCTTTTTATGTATAAATTTTGTCAGATTAATTGACAAATCTAAAAAAATCAATTTAGGATTTGCATTTCTTTCAATGTGATAAAGGGCATTGGTGAGAGATTCGTAAATGTTTTCAATATTATTAGCGTGAATAAAAGGGGCTAATTTGTTCAAATCGAAATTATTCGGCTTAAAATCATAAAAGGCCAGCTTCTGATTTTGGTAATTAATCCATAAAGCTTGTCTAAAGGTTTCGAGGGCGAATTCTAAAAACTGTTTTTGGGTTTCGCGGCCTGAACCGGCTAATTTCTCCGACCAGCTAATCAGTTTTCTTATGGCTTGGCGGTCTTTTTTGGCAGAGAATGCCACTCTGACCCATTCGATGAACAGTTGTTGAAAATCATTGTCACTATTTTGATTTTCGGCCAATTGCAGAGCTTTGTGCCAACTGCCATTGGTTTGATGGGCAATTTTTAAGGCTTTTTCAGACGTGAAATCAAATTTTGAAATCAAATTATTTTTTAATTCTTCTATCGGTATCGGATTAAAATGATGTATTTGACAACGGCTGATAATCGTCGGCAAAATAGAATCAATTTTTTCAGCTATTAAAATAAATTTGGTGTCTTCCGGGGGTTCTTCGAGCACTTTGAGTAGCTTGTTTGCTGTTTCAGTGTTCATTTTTTCAATCATCCATATAATCATCACTTTATAATCAGCTTCATAAGGCTTGACAGCTACTTTTTTGATGATATGTTCGGCATCAATTACTCGAATTTGTCCTTGTTTGTTAGCGACTTCCAAAAATTGCATCCAATCGTATAAGCCGGCATAAGGATTTTGGAGTAAAAATTTACGCCAGGGCGTCAAAAAAGCATCACTGTCAGGTTTTTTGATGCTATCCGTAGTTACGGTCGGAAAAACAAAATGCAAATCGGGATGGATTAATTTATCAACTTTATGCTGACAATTTTCATTGTTTTTGCACAATAATTTATGGGCAAAGGCTAAGGCCATTGGCAAGGTGCCGACACCTTCGTCTCCTATGAACAATTGGGTGTTGGGAATGCGATCATTATCAATTATTTTCTGAAAATAATTTTTTAAAAAAGCTTGTCCTATAATTGTATCAAAATTCATATCACAAAGGTATTATTTTTTGTGATATTCCAAATTAGATATTTTCTTAGATGTTAAGTCCATTGATGTCATCATTTAATCATGTATCTTTGCTCAAAAATAATTATGAAAAGTCAGGATGCCGTTTTGTATATTATGGGTATGATTATCATTGTAATGATTTTGCTTTTTTTCTTGCAAATTTTTACATCTGGAAAATAATGTATTCATCGATTATTTTCTGATAAATTATTATAAACTTACTTTACTCATTTTTTAAAATGTCTCAAAAAGATAGATTAACTTGTTACCACTGTGGGCTTGAAATGTCAGAAGACGAAGCGGTTTGGTTTGATGACAAACCTTTTTGCTGCAATGGCTGTAAAACGGTTTACGAGATTTTAAATCAAAATAAACTGTCCAAATATTATAAAATCAACCATGCGCCGGGGATAAAGACAGATCAGATTGATGAACAAATCAAGCAAAAATATGCTTATTTGGATGATCCTGACATAGAAGAAAAATTACTCGAATTTGACGATGGTACAACCAAAGTCGTCAATTTCTATATTCCTAATATTCATTGCAGTTCTTGTATATGGGTGCTCGAAAATTTGGATAAATTAAATGAGAATATCAGCCATTCGGAAGTCAATTTTCCGACCAAGAATGTCAGAATAACTTATAAAGCCAGTCAAATTAATCTGCGTCAAATTGTTGAAATACTCGCTGCCATAGCCTATCCGCCTTTAATCAGTTTAGAAGATCTGGATCGAGATAAAAAGCATTCCAATAAAAAACTTTTATACCAGTTGGCCATCGCCGGTTTTGCTTTTGGTAATATTATGTTGATGTCTTTGCCGGAATACATTCAGGGACATGGTTTTTGGATTGAAAAATTTGCGCCACTTTTTAGGTGGTTGATGTTAGTATTGTCTCTTCCGGTTGTTTTTTATGCCGCACGTGATTATTTTGAGAGTGCCATAAAAGGTTTGCAGAAGAGAATTGTCAATGTAGATATTTTAATTGCTTTAGGAATTAGCGTTTTATTTTTGCGGAGCTGTTACGAAGTAATCAGTCACACCGGCACCGGATATTTTGACAGTTTAACCGGTTTGGTTTTCTTTTTGTTGTTGGGCAAATATTTCCAGCGTATTACTTACGATTATTTGTCATTTGAGCGGGATTACAAATCTTATTTTCCGATTGCTGTTACCAAAATAGAACAAGGTGTTGAAAAAATAGTACGAATTAAAAATATAATCCCCGGCGATAGAATTATCATTAGAAATGAAGAAATTATTCCGGTTGACAGTGTGTTGATGCACAATGATGCTTTAATTGATTATAGTTTTGTAACCGGAGAATCTCTGCCGGTTCAAAAAAAGATAGGCGATAAACTTTTAGCCGGAGGCAAACAAAAGGGAAGCTATATAGAAATTGAAGCCGTCAGTAATGTTGATAACAGTTATCTGACCAAACTTTGGGGGCGAGAAGCTTTTCTAGATGATGCTCTTCCTAATATTAAATCCTTAACCGATAAAATCAGCCATTATTTTACCTTTGTTATTTTATCTATCGCTTTATTGGCCGGCATATATTGGTGGATTTCAAGCGGATTTTCTATAGCAATTTGGGTGGTAACAGCTGTCTTAATTGTAGCCTGTCCTTGTGCTTTGGCTTTGTCGGCACCTTTTGCTTTCGGTAATATTTTACGCAAATTCGGATACCATCATTTTTATCTCAAAAATGCACAAGTGATTGAGGCGCTTTCGCAAATTGACACTATTGTTTTTGATAAGACAGGCACTTTAACCCGTCAAGATAAATATCAGATTCAATATCACGGTCAGGCTTTATCTTCCCAGCAAATAGCCATTATAAAAACTATGACTAAAGTTTCAAACCATCCTTTAAGTCGCCTGATTTATGAAAACATGCCACATACAAAAACAGTGCAATTTGATGAGATAAAAGAAATAACCGGACAAGGTATTCAAGCTCAAATAGCAGGGCAGATTTATAAAATAGGATCTGCTCGGTTTGTCGGTCTAACTGAGGTAGCAGAAGCTACAGAAGTGTATTTTGAAGCCAACGGTCAAATCATAGGGCGGTATATATTTGAAGCTAATTATAGACAGGGACTAAAAAAATTGTTTCATATTTTACAATCCAAATACGATTTATATATCCTTTCCGGAGACAATAGTAGCGAAAAAAAAGCGCTTGAAGCTTTATTACCCCCTAAGGTTTCTTATTTTTTCAATCAATCGGTTCATGATAAAATGGATTTTATACAAAATCTTCAGGAACAAGGGCGAAAAGTAATGATGATTGGTGATGGCTTAAATGATGCCGGCGCATTACAACAGGCTAATGTCGGTATTGCACTTTCTGAAAATACAAATGTGTTTACACCATCTTCTGATGGTATTCTAAAAGCTGACAAATTAATGCAACTTCCTGATTTTCTAAAGGTTTCAAAGCAGACTAAAAACATTATTTATATGAGTTTTGTCATTGCATTTTTTTATAATATTATTGGATTGGCTTTTGCCGTGACCAATCATTTAACGCCTATTGTAGCCGCTATATTGATGCCGATTAGTTCTATTTCTATAGTAATATTTGTTACATTATTAACCAATTTAATTTCTAAAATACTGATAAACAGGAAGTTGTAATCATAAAAGATTTTTTGGTATTCTATAAATATTTGTATCTTTGTAAAGATGAATTAAATTTATGATAGCTTTATATTTAACTATTTTTGTTAGTTTAATAATAGCGCTTATTTTTTTAGTGCTTTTTTTATCGTCAGTAAAACAGGGACAATATGAAGATACTTATACGCCTTCGGTAAGAATGATCTTAGAAGATGAGTTTGGTGAAGACGAGCCGGAAACAGGTGCCAAAGAAGAATAATTAACCAAAATTAAATTATATATGGAAAAACAGAAATTTTATTACGATGACAAGATTGTAAAGCTGTTCTCTTGGGCGACAGTCATTTGGGGAATTACAGCTTTTACAGTTGGTCTTATGGTTGCCTATTTATATTGGTTTCCCCATTATATGGATGGTATTCCATGGCTGAGTTACGGTCGTTTAAGACCTTTGCACACCAACGCAGCTATTTTTGCTTTTGTGGGTAACGGTATTTTTGCCGGTGCTTATTACAGCACGCAACGTTTACTCAAAACTCGTATGTATAATGATACTTTAAGTCGCATACATTTCTGGGGTTGGCAATTGATTATAGTATTGGCTGCCATTACTTTACCCTTAGGTTTTACACAAAGTAAAGAATATGCCGAACTGGAATGGCCTATTGATATTTTAGTCGCTTTAATTTGGGTGGTTTTCACCATTAACTTAATTATGACAGTCGTCAAAAGACGGGTGCGTCATATTTATGTGGCGATTTGGTTCTATTTATCAACAGCCGTAACCATCGCAATGTTATATATTTTTAACAATTTGACTTTGCCTGTAGGTTTATCTACAATGAAAAGTTACTCGGTATATTCCGGGGTCGAAGATGCCGTAGTTCAATGGTGGTATGGGCACAATGCCGTTGCTTTTTTCTTAACCACACCCATCTTAGGTTTGATGTATTATTTTGTGCCTAAAGCAGCTAAAAGACCAATTTACTCATATAGATTATCTATTATTCACTTTTGGTCTTTGATTTTTATTTACATTTGGGCTGGGCCGCACCATTTACTTTATTCTGCCGTGCCACAATGGGCACAAGTCTTGGGAACTATTTTCTCAATTATGCTTATTTTCCCATCATGGGGTGGTATGATCAATGGTTTGTTAACCTTACGTGGTGCTTGGGACCGTGTGCGTGAAGATCCTATTTTAAAAATGTTTGTGGTGGCTATTACCTCTTATGGTATGAGTACTTTTGAAGGTCCGATGTTATCCTTTAAATCTTTAAATGCCATTGCACATTTTACGGACTGGATTATAGCTCACGTTCACGTAGGAACTTTGGGCTGGAATGGATTTATAATAATGGGTATGCTCTATTGGATGGTGCCCCGTTTGTATAAAACAAAATTGTATTCCGTTAAATTAGCTAACCAACATTTTTGGATTGGCACTATTGGAATACTATTGTATGTAATACCGATGTATATAGCAGGGTGGACACAAGCATTGATGTGGAAACAGTTTAATCCTGATGGCACTTTGAAATATGGTGAATTTAT
>WGDF01000090.1 GCA_015493405.1 Flavobacteriaceae bacterium | reverse complement strand
CTATAATGTTTGCTATAAACTTCAGTTATAGCCAAACGCCGCAAGTATTAGATACCATATTATCTTTTGATGATATGCACTGGGCAAATATGAATTGTAATACACTATTATTCTCAAATGATAGTATTGCCGCATACGGCAGTGATTACCGAATTGGCGCGAATTTGTACTATAAGGATTTTTTTAACTTTCAAAATGAAGGGGAAGCCTATTTTCAAATTAGTTTTAAAAATGGAGGACAACATCAAGCGGAGCAAGTCAGAATAAATGGAAGTAAAGCACCCCAAATATCAAATGGATATTCTGAAAATACGCGCTATTTTATCCATATAAAATTTAACCCTGACCATTCGGAAGATTATGTTATTGCTAGGGACAATTATGATGATGCAGGTGGTAATGTCATAGAAACACATACTTATAATCTGTCCGACAAAGCTTGGAATTTATTGTCTGCTACTAATTTTAATTATAAATTTTGGGATAATTATGGTGGAACTTCTGTTTATATTACACTTTGGGAAGTTAGGTTGAAAAATGTCATTCCGGTTGATAATAGCTTGAATATTGTCTCACAAGAAACATTTGATTTTGAAGATGGTAATATACCGGTTTCCATTATTCCGGTAGAATCGGACTGGGGGGTTGATATGACAGAAGGTTTTAATTCTAATGCCTCATTGCATGTTGAAGCACCGGTTGGAGAAGCGAGAAGTGTGTATATGGATTTGCCCGAAAACACGGTAAGTGTTGAATTTGATGTAAAATATCAATCTGAGACACATAAGTCGGCTTATTTCTCGGTTGATTCATTGGCCTTTATTGCTTTTGACCATTCATCAATAGGTTGTTGGAAACATTATAAATGGCAATTTAACGACCACCAACCGCATCGTGTTTTTTGGAAAATAAATGGTAGCTCTTACGACCAGCTACCGGGCAAATTTTGGCTAGATAATATCAAAATCACTTATGATGATTATTCAGGGATTAAAGATGAGATGCACAATAAGCTTATAATTTATCCTAATCCTTCAAATACGATTGTGAAATTTGATATACCGGTCAATCTATATGAAATTTATAATTTGGAAGGTATTTTAATAAAGATAGGCAAAATTACAAATCGACATATTTCAGTTAATGATTTGCCAAAAGGTTTGTATTGGTTAAAATCTTACGATCCTAAAGGTACTTCTTATATTTCGAAATTGCTTATCCCTTAGGATGAAATTACAGTTTACGACACAAAGCGGCAATTTTGCCGCTTTGTGTCGTATTAAAAAGATAATTTTGTTTAAAAATTATATCTGACGCCCAGACTAAAATTATTCTTTTGAATCGTGACCAAACTATTATCCGGCAGGGTTAAAATATTTTTTGAAATTTTATTTTGACTGTTATTAAAAGCAAAATCCATAACAAAAGTGCCGAAATTGTAACCTAAACCTAGAGAATAACCTGAAGCGGTATATAAGTTGTCATTATTTTTCAAAGGAGAGGTCGCCATAAACATACCTCCTCGAAGCGCCAGTTTGTCCAATTTAATTTCGCCGCCGACATTCAATTTATGAATGGCTTGCATAGTTTGATCAATCTCATCGTTTAATCCATCAAAATAACCGGTATCGGCATCAGTTGTTATTTCTTTAAAATGCAAATTGGCCATATTTTGATACGTATAATCTATGGAAATCAAAGCTTTTTTTCGAATAACCGCAGAGCCACCTAAAATCAATTTGCTGGGTGTTACAATTTTATAAGGGGCAAACTCATTTTCAATACCGGGCTTAATGTCAAAGGTATCACCATTGCCCATTTCGGTATGAATGGCTTGTTTCATATATTCGTCTATTTCGAGCCATTGCGGCGAATGGTAGGCCAAACTAAGTCGTAAGCCCGGGGCGACTTTATAAATCGCCCCTAATTTCACACCTATACCGGAGCCTTCAACCCGTAAAGTATTTTTTAATTTTAAATATTGCAAATCGGAAGCAGCGTCATAATTATCTTCAATAATGGTGTTGTTTTCAGTATAATCAATAGTATAAGCTGCTATAGAGAATCCCAGCTGTAATTTTTTTTGATAGGTGCCGGCCAGTATAAAGTCGATGTGAGATTTATGCCCTTGCGTGTTAATATTGTTCAGGTGGTTTACTTTGGTGTAAATTGCATTTGGTGTATATTGGGTATTGTTGCCGTCGTTAGGATCAACGGCATTGATAACATAAGCC
>WGDF01000089.1 GCA_015493405.1 Flavobacteriaceae bacterium | reverse complement strand
TGTGATTGAAGGCGTTAAAACAACCATTCCTTTTCACCGTCAATTAATGGACAATCCTGATTTTATTGCCGGTAATTATACCACCAAATTTATGGAAGACTTTAAATTGGATGAACAGTATAAAAAGGACTATGAAAAAAATGTTGAATAATCCTATTATCAATTTATAACATAAAAAAACCGCTCGATCGAGCGGTTTTTTACTTTTATATTATCGTGACTAAGCTTCACTTCCGGGCCCGAAATTAATAGGTGGGGTTACTGCTTTTTCATAATCTTTAATCACACCATGAACCTTTTCAAAACGTTGTACATTATCGTTTAAAGCCCGTACCAAACGTTTGGCATGTTGAGGCGTTAAAATGATACGCGACTTAACTTTTGCCTTAGGCACACCGGGCATAATATTAATAAAATCAACTATAAACTCTGACGCGGAATGATTGATTACAGCCAAATTGGCATAAATACCATCAGCGACTTCATCAGTTAATTCTATATTGATTTGTTGTTGTTTCGGATCGTTCATAATCACATATTTTAAAATTAATCTACAAAATTGTTTTGTATTTTGTCAATAATCATATTTTCGAAATCCTCTTTTTGAGACACGATAATATTCTCATACTCTTTTAAGCCGGTTCCGGCAGGAATTTTTCGGCCTACAATTACATTTTCTTTCAAACCTTCTAAGTCATCGACTTTGGCTCTAATAGCTGCTTCATTTAAAACTTTGGTAGTTTCCTGGAAAGAAGCCGCAGAAATAAATGATTTGGTTTGTAAGGAAGCTCTTGTAATCCCTTGCAATACCGGAGAAGCCGTTGCCGGAATAACATCTCGAGCTACGACTAATTTTTTATCTTGGCGTCGTAAAACGGAATTCTCTTCACGCAATTGTCGCGGTGTAACCAATTGTCCGGCTTTGAAATTCTCGGAATCACCCGGATCTTCAACCACTTTCATCGCCGAAATACGGTCATTCTCTTCAATAAAGTCGAGTTTATGAACCAATTCACCGGGTAAGAATGTTGTATCACCGGAATCTTCGACAATCACTTTTTGCATCATTTGTCTAACAACCACCTCAAAGTGTTTATCGTTGATTTTTACCCCTTGTAAGCGGTAAACTTCCTGAACTTCATTGACCAGATATTGTTGAACCGCAGACGGTCCTTTAATTTTTAAGATATCATTGGGCGTGATAGCTCCATCTGATAAGGGTGTCCCTGATCTAATGAAATCATTTTCCTGAACTAAGATTTGATTAGATAATTTGATCAAATACTTCTTGGTTTCTCCGGATTTGGCCGTTACAATGATTTCTCTGTTACCCCGTTTGATTTTGCCAAATGAAACAATACCGTCAATCTCGGAAACTACAGCGGGATTAGAAGGGTTTCGCGCTTCAAACAATTCGGTAACACGCGGTAAACCACCGGTGATATCCCCTGCTTTGACAGAAGTTCGCGGTATTTTGACCAGTGTCATCCCTTTCTTGATCTTTTGCCCATCTTCAACGTTAATACGGGCACCAAATGGCAAGTTATAAGAACGTAAAACTTCTCCGTCTTTATCTACAATTTTAAGAGTCGGAATCAGTTTTTTGTTTTTACTTTCTGAGATAACTTTTTCTTCACGGTTGGTTTGCTCATCTTTTTCTATTTGATAAGTCACCCCTTGAATTACATTTTCATATTGAACCTTACCGCCAAATTCAGAGATAATAACCGAGTTCCAAGGATCCCATTCGGCAATTACTTCACCTTTAAGGACTTTGTCTCCGGGTTTTTTATATAATTTTGAACCATAAGGTAATTGGTGACTAGCCAACTCTTTACCACTCTTTTCTCCAATAATTTTCAATTCTGAAGTTCGAGAAATGACGATATCAACATTGTCTTCTTCATCTTTGACTGTTTTTAATTCGTCAATATTGATAATTCCATCAAATTTGGCTTGAATATTGGATTGCTCAGACACGTTACCGGCGACCCCTCCTTGGTGGAAGGTTCTCAGGGTCAACTGTGTTCCGGGTTCCCCAATAGATTGAGCAGCAACCACACCAACAGATTCACCTTTTTCAACCATATCACCTGTTGCCAAGTTACGACCATAACATTTGGCACAAATACCATGTTTGGCTTCGCAAGTCAAAGGAGAACGCACTTCAATAGACTCAATCGTCGTTTGTTCTATCAATTCTACTTTCTCTTCCGTGATTTCCTCCCCTGCCGCAACGATAATTTCATTGGTTTCAGGATTATAAACATCATCTAAAGCCACACGACCTAAAATACGTTCGCCCAAACTTTCGACAATATCATTATTTTTCTTTAAAGCTGTAACTTCAATTCCTCTAAGGGTACCGCAATCTTCTTCTCTGACAACCACATCTTGTGAAACATCAACCAAACGTCTGGTTAAATAACCGGCATCAGCTGTTTTAAGAGCCGTATCAGCTAAACCTTTACGGGCACCGTGCGTCGAAATAAAGTATTCCTGAATAGACAAACCTTCTTTAAAGTTAGATAAAATCGGATTTTCAATAACCTCTCCACCACCGGCAGTCGATTTTTTGGGTTTAGCCATCAAACCACGCATCCCGATTAACTGACGAATCTGATCTTTAGATCCCCGCGCACCTGAATCAAGCATCATATAAACGGAGTTAAAGCCTTCTTTGTCATTGGTAATACGATCCATTAAAATTTCGGTCAAATTGGCATTAGCCGTCGTCCAAATATCAACGGTTTTATTATACCGTTCTTTTTGAGAGATAATACCTTCAGCATATTGTTCTTTAATAGCATCTACTTTTTCTTGGGCTTCTGCTACGATACGTTTCTTTTCATCAGGTACCATAATATTACTCAAACCAAAGGATAAACCACCTTTAAAAGCATAGTAATACCCCATTTGCTTAATACTGTCCAAAAATTTGGCTGCAGTAGGAATATCCGTTCGTTTTAAAATATCAGAAATAATACCTCTAAGCGATCCTTTGGTCAAAACCTTATTGATAAAGGGTACACCTTTTGGTTTTACTTCATTAAATAAAACCCGTCCGACAGTTGTTTCAATAATATGATCAAAAGCTTCTCCGTTATCATCATAATCTGTGATAAATACCTTAATACTGGCATGAATATCTATTTTACCTTCATTTAAAGCTATTTTCACTTCTTCGGGGGCATAAAAGGTCATACCTTCTCCTCGCACATTTTTACGATTTTTGGTGATATAATACAATCCTAAAACCATATCCTGAGAGGGCACCGTTACCGGTGAACCATTAGCCGGATTCAAAATATTTTGAGATGCCAGCATCAATAATTGCGATTCTAAAATAGCTTGCGGTCCCAGGGGCAAATGGACTGCCATCTGGTCACCATCGAAATCCGCATTAAAAGCCGTACAAACCAAAGGGTGCAAACGAATGGCTTTCCCTTCAATTAATTTGGGTTGAAAAGCTTGAATCCCCAAACGGTGCAAAGTAGGTGCCCTGTTTAATAAAATAGGGTGTCCTTTTAACACATTTTCTAAAATGTCCCAAACAATAGGATCCTTGCGATCTATAATTTTTTTAGCAGATTTGACCGTTTTGACCACGCCTCTTTCGATCAATTTTCTGATTACAAAAGGTTTGTATAATTCGGCTGCCATATCTTTAGGGATACCGGCTTCATATAATTTTAAATTAGGTCCGACGACAATAACCGAACGTGCGGAATAATCGACCCGTTTACCTAATAAATTTTGACGAAAACGCCCTTGTTTTCCTTTGAGTGAATCGGATAAAGATTTCAAAGGTCTGTTTGATTCCGTTTTAACAGCCGAAGATTTTCGGGTGTTATCAAACAAAGAATCGACAGATTCTTGCAACATTCGTTTTTCGTTGCGTAAGATAACTTCGGGTGCTTTAATATCCATTAATCGTTTGAGACGATTGTTACGAATAATAACTCGACGGTATAAATCATTTAAATCTGAGGTTGCAAAACGGCCGCCATCAAGAGGTACTAAAGGACGCAATTCCGGCGGAATGACAGGAACGATATTCATCACCATCCATTCCGGTTTATTGGGCCTTCTTTCGTTGGCTTTTCTAAAAGCTTCAACTACTTGTAAACGTTTTAAAGCTTCAGTTTTACGTTGCTTGGAAGTTTCGTGATTGGCTTTATGTCTCAATTCATAAGACAAGGCATCCAAATCAATATTTGCCAGCAAATCGCGAATGGCTTCCCCGCCCATTTTGGCTACAAATTTATTAGGGTCGTTATCGTCTAAATAGTCATTTTCGGGGGGCAATTTTTCTAAGATATCTTGATATTCTTCTTCCGTTAAAAATTGCATTTTTTGAATCGGATTGCCTTCGGCATCTACTGCCGGCCCCGGATTGATAACCGCATATCTTTCGTAATAAACAATCATTTCCAATTTCTTGGTTGGTAAGCCCAATAAATACCCGATTTTGTTGGGTAAAGAGCGGAAATACCAAATATGTACGACGGGCACGACCAATTCGATATGACCTACGCGTTCACGTCTGACTTTCTTCTCGGTAACTTCCACGCCACAACGGTCACAAACAATACCTTTATATCTGATTCTTTTGTATTTACCACAAGCACATTCGTAATCTTTAATCGGTCCGAAAATACGCTCACAAAACAAGCCGTCTCGTTCGGGTTTATGGGTTCTATAGTTGATGGTTTCCGGTTTCAGAACTTCACCGCGAGAGGCTTTTTTAATACGCTCGGGAGATGATAATCCGATGGAAATCTTATCAAACTTAATGGTGGTATATTTATTTCTTTTTGCCATAATTATTGCTTGTATTATTATTTATCTGTTTTGTTTTTTTCCAAAACATCATTACCTTCTTTATCTTCGAGTCTTACATCCAGACCCAAGCCTTTCAATTCGTGCATCAAAACGTTGAAAGATTCGGGGATACCCGGATCAGGCATAGTTTCGCCTTTTACAATGGCTTCATATGCTTTGGCACGACCCATTACATCATCGGATTTGATGGTTAACATTTCTTGCAAGGTATGTGAAGCACCATAGGCTTCTAATGCCCAAACTTCCATCTCTCCTAGACGTTGTCCCCCAAATTGTGCTTTACCACCCAAAGGTTGTTGCGTAATCAATGAGTAAGGCCCAATAGAACGCGCATGCATTTTATCATCAATCATATGTCCTAATTTTAACATATAAATGATACCGACAGTTGCCGGTTGGTCAAAACGCTCACCGGTACCGCCATCATATAAATGGGTTTCACCAAACTCAGGCAAGCTGGCTTCTTTAGTTAATGCAATAATATCATCTTCAGAAGCACCGTCAAAAATAGGTGTAGCAAATTTTTTGCCGGTTTTTAAACCAACCCAGCCTAAAACGGTTTCATATATCTGTCCAATATTCATCCTGGAAGGCACCCCAAGTGGATTCAAAACAATATCAACAGGTGTTCCATCTTCTAAGAACGGCATATCTTCACGGCGGACAATTTTGGCTACAATACCTTTATTACCGTGACGACCAGCCATTTTATCACCGACTTTTAACTTCCGTTTTTGAACGATAAATATTTTTGCTAATTTTAAGATACCCGGAGGTAATTCATCTCCAACACTAATAGCAAATTTTTCGCGTCTCAGATTTCCTTTTAATTGATTTAGACGAATTTTATAATTATTGATAAGTTCGGAAACCAATTCATTCAAATGCTTATCTGTTGTCCACGTGCCTTGTGTTAAATGTTCGAAATCTTGTACGCCATTTAACATTTTCAGAGTAAATTTCTTGCCTTTTGGAAAAATATCTTTACCCAAGTCATTTTTAACGCCTTGTGCCGTTTTACCATTGACCAATGCAAACAATTTTTCAATCAATCTCAAACGCAAAGCTTCATATTTGGCTTCAAAATCACGTTCAAGTTCTTCGATTTTAACTTTGTCTTGTGCCGTTTTACGACGATCCTTGATAGAACGGGTAAAGAGTTTTTTATCGATAACCACACCTCGCAATGATGGCGAAGCTTTTAATGATGCATCTTTAACATCACCGGCTTTATCACCAAAAATTGCTCTTAAAAGTTTTTCTTCCGGGGTTGGATCGGACTCGCCTTTAGGCGTCACTTTACCGATTAAGATATCGCCGGGTTTAACTTCAGCACCGATACGAATCATACCATTTTCATCCAAATCTTTGGTCGCTTCTTCGCTGACATTCGGGATATCATTGGTCAATTCTTCTTGGCCCAATTTGGTATCACGCACTTCCAAAGCATGCTCCACGATATGTAAAGATGTAAAATAGTCATTACGCACCACTTCTTCGGAAATAACAATAGCGTCCTCAAAATTGTAACCATTCCACGGCATAAAAGCTACTTGCAAGTTACGACCCAATGCCAATTCACCTTTATCGGTTGCATAGCCTTCGGTTAAGACCTGCCCTTTGGTGACCCGATCGCCTTTTTTGACAATAGGTGTCAAGTTAATGGTTGTATTCTGATTGGTTTTTCTAAATTTGACCAAATCATATACTTTCTCATCATCCTCAAAACTGACTAATTTTTCTTCATCAGTTCTATCATATCTGATTATAATTTTTTTAGCATCGACATAAGTTACTAAACCTTCGCCTTCCGCATTGATTAGAATACGAGAATCTTGCACCAATTTTTTCTCCATGCCGGTACCTACAATAGGTGCTTGAGGCGTCAATAAAGGCACTGCTTGGCGCATCATGTTAGAACCCATCAAAGCCCTGTTGGCATCGTTGTGTTCCAAGAAAGGAATTAAAGAAGCGGAAATTGAGGCAATTTGATTGGGTGCCACATCCATATAATTGACTTCTTCTTTATCAATTACCGGAAAATCGCCTTCTTCACGAGCCACTAAATGTTCCGGAATAATATTTCCATTATCGTCGGTAGGTGTTTCCGCTTGAGCAATTTTCAGACCTTCTTCTTCTTCTGCAGTTAAATATTGAATCGGCTCACCATATTTTACTTCTGCTTCTTCAACTTTACGATAAGGCGTTTCAATAAAGCCCATATCATTTATTTTGGCATAAACAGCCAAAGAAGATATCAACCCAATGTTTGGTCCTTCAGGTGTTTCAATCGGACAAAGACGACCATAATGGGTATAATGCACATCACGCACCTCAAATCCGGCACGTTCTCTGGAAAGTCCACCAGGTCCTAAAGCTGATAATCGGCGTTTGTGTGTAATCTCAGATAACGGATTGGTTTGATCCATAAATTGAGATAACTGGTTCGTTCCAAAAAACGATTTGATAACTGAAGATAAGGTTTTGGCATTGATCAGATCGATTGGCGTAAACACTTCATTGTCTCGCACATTCATACGCTCTCTAATGGTACGCACCATACGGGCCAAGCCCACGCCAAATTGTTGAGAGAGTTGCTCTCCAACTGTTTTTACCCGACGATTAGACAGGTGATCAATATCATCTACTTCGGTTTTCGAATTGATTAATTCGATTAATTGTTTGGTAAT
>WGDF01000088.1 GCA_015493405.1 Flavobacteriaceae bacterium | reverse complement strand
ATGGGCGATATAGATTTTGACGATGAGTAATGCACCACAAACATATCATATTCCCGTTTTGCTTAAAGAATCGGTTGATGGCTTAAACATAAAGCCCAATGGCACTTATGTCGATGTAACTTTCGGAGGAGGCGGTCACTCGCGTGAAATCTTAAAACGCTTAGGCTCCAACGGTCGACTCTATGCTTTTGACCAAGATCCCGATGCCATTCAAAACAAGCTCCAAGATCCGCGATTTAACCTGATTGAAGGTAATTTTGCCAATATGAAAAACTATTTACGTCTAGAGGGGATAAAAGAAGTGGATGGTATTTTAGCAGATTTAGGAATTTCATCTCATCAAATCAACCAACCCAAACGCGGTTTTTCAATACGTTACGATGAAAAACTCGATATGCGTATGGATAAAAATGCGGACTTAAGCGCATTTGAAGTCATTAATTATTATGATGAATATGACTTGCGCAAAATTTTTTCGCAATATGGCGATCTTAAAAACGCAGCCACTTTGGCAAAAACCATCGTAAAGGCCCGTAGTGAACAGCCAATCAAAACAACAGGCGCTTTAAATGAAGTCGTTTCAAAGCATTTTCCGAAACTTAAATTAAATAAATTTCTAGCCAAACTATACCAAGCCATTCGCATAGAAGTAAATGGAGAATTGGAAGCCTTAAAAAAAATGTTGCAACAAGCGGCCCTACTGATTAAACCCGGTGGGCAATTGAGCGTTATTTCTTATCATTCACTCGAAGACCGTTTAGTTAAACGCTTTATTAGAGACGGGTTATTTGAGGGACAACCTGAAAAGGATTTTTATGGTAATGTTGCTGTTCCATTCAAAAAAAAAGGAAAATTAATTATTCCGTCTGAGATGGAAATTGAAAAAAATCCCCGAGCAAGAAGTGCTAAACTGCGTATTGCCGAACGAACTGAAATGCCTTACGAATTATGAGTATTTGGTCCATCATAAAAGCAGATTATCTGACCAATGAAAATGCCACTAAAAACTGGCTGTTTATTCTCATGTTGGTCATTATGGGATTGAGTATCATTAACTTGTCTCATATGGCAGATGCCAAGGTAAAAAAAATAGTCAAACTCAATAAAGAAGTCAAAGCATTGCGATCTGAATATGTTGAATTGAAAACCAGAGTCATCAAACATAAAATGGCAACTGATGTTTATCAGCATGTCAGTTCTGATGGCCTCATATTATCAAAAAAGCCACCGGTTAAAATTAATTTCAAAAATAAAAAATGAATCAAAATCAATCAAATATAACCATTAGAAGCATGGCCATTTTTGGTTTGCTATTTATATTTGCTATTTTGATTGTAGGCCAATTGATTAACATTCAATACCTAAAAGGTAATAAATACAGAGCGCTGGCACAAAAATATACCATCCGTGAATTTACAATCAAAGCCAATCGCGGTAATATTTATGCCAATGACGGTCGTGTTTTGGCCACTTCCGTCCCGAAATATAATATTGCTTTTGACCCGACGGCACCTTCGGATAAAAATTTCAAAAATTATATCGATGCTTTATCGAAAAAACTATCCCTTTTTACAGGTAAAACACAAAATCAATGGAAACGTATGTTTGTTAATGCCCGACAAAACAATCGTAAATATATTAGAATCCTTAAAGGCATCAATTATTCAGACTATCAAAAAATCAAAGGATTTCCTTTGTTCAAATTAGGTATGAACAAAGGCGGATTTATAGCTGAATTGCATACTGAACGGACTTATCCCTTAGGCGATGTTTTAAAAAGGACCATTGGTTTTGACCGGGGAAAAGGTAATCGTGCCGGCATTGAAGGGGCCTATGCCGTTTATTTAAAAGGTAAAGATGGCATGCAAAAAAAACAAAAAATAAAATACGGCGTTTGGAAACCTTTGAGTGATATCAATGATATTGAACCACAAGACGGCTACGACGTTGTAACTAATATCGATGTGGATATGCAAGATATGGCACATCAAACTTTGTTAAAACAACTTGAAAAATATGAAGCCGAACACGGAAGTGTCGTGATTATGGAGGTCAAAACAGGTGCCATAAAAGCTATGGTCAACTTGGGTAAAACCCAATCCGGAAACTATGAAGAATTACGAAACTATGCAGTTTATGAAACCCATGAGCCCGGTTCCACTTTCAAATTATTTTCTATAATGGCACTACTCGAAGACAAAGTTGCAGATACGACCGATATAGTCGATACCGGAAAAGGGGTGTATCAAATATACAATAAAAATGTGCGCGATGCACACCGTGGTGGACTAGGCAAATTGACCTTGAAGCAAGTTTTTGAGAAAAGCTCGAATGTCGGCACGGTAAAATTTGTTTATGAAAATTATAAAAATAATCCGGCAAAATTTGTCAACCGTTTATACAATTTCGGCATACATGAAAAAGTGCATATAGACATCAAAGGGGAAGGCAAACCACATATACCGGATCCGAAAGACCAAAATTGGAGTGGTATTTCCTTGCCTTGGATGGCTTATGGTTATGGTGTAGAATTGACTGATATTCAATTATTAGCCTATTACAATGCCATAGCCAACAATGGCAAATTGATGAAACCATATTTAGTCAATACGATTAAATCTTTTGACAAAAATATTAAAACATTTAAACCGGAAGTTATAAATCCGTCCATTGCATCGAAAGAAACCATAGGCAAAATGCAAGAGATGTTAAAAGGTGTCGTCTTACACGGAACGGCAACTAATATTAAAAATCCGTATGTGTCCATCGCCGGTAAAACCGGAACGGCACAAACCGAATATTGGAAAGGCAAAGGGCAATATATTGCATCTTTTGTCGGGTATTTTCCGGCTGATCACCCCAAATATTCAATGATAGTAGTAGTGCATAAGCCCAATCCCGAAAAAGGATATTATGGCAATAGCGTTGCTGCGCCGGTTTTTGAAACATTGGCCGAATACATATATGGCAAAACACCACGTGAAGTTCAATTGGGTAAAATGAAGCCCCAAACATCTGATAAAACAGAAAAAATAGTCGAAAAATATAAAACGATTATGCCCGATCTGCGTGGCTTACCGGCAAAAGATGCCGTATATATTTTAGAAAATATGGGACTAAAAGTCAGAATGAATGGTAGTGGAAAGGTGATTAGTCAATCTATACCGAGAGGCACACATATCAAGAGAAAACAAGCAGTGGAATTGAAAATGAGTTGAATTAATAGCACCGTTTTGGCAAAACGGCTGTAAATTTGAAATCGCAAATCTGAAATTTGAAATAAAGAAGTCTATTGTCATTCCGACAGAGTAAGGAGGCACGACGAACGATGAGGAATCTTATTGAGATTTCTCTCTGCGTTCGAAATGACAATCTCAACAAATACCCACTACGAAAGTAGGGGCACGCAAATAAACAATTAACGGGTAACAAAAAATGAAAAAAATAAAAGACATATTATCAAACATAAACATCACCAAAAGCGAGATGTCGGCAGACTTGCGTATTGCTCAAATCCGCTATGATTCCCGTTTGGTACAAGACGGTGATGTGTTTGTGGCGCTTAAAGGGGTGCAAGTCGACGGACACCAATTTATTGAAAAAGCCGTTCAAAATGGTGCCAAATTGGCCATTGTTGAAGACTGGCAAGATAATTTACCGGCGGATGTATCTCAAATTCAAGTGCCCGATGCACATAAGGCATTGGCTATTATGGCATCTAATTATTATGATAATCCATCTAAAAAACTAAAATTGGTCGGTATTACCGGCACAAACGGTAAAACCACAACAGCAACATTGGCATATAAGTTATTCAGTAAAGCAGGATTTAAAGCCGGCTTGCTATCTACGGTTGCCATTCTGATTGATGACAAAACTTTTCCGGCTACACATACCACCCCTGACCCGTTGATGATTAATT
>WGDF01000087.1 GCA_015493405.1 Flavobacteriaceae bacterium | reverse complement strand
TCCTAATGCTATGTTAAATAACGCTAGATTATCACAATTTTTATTCTTAGATGTTGAGACGGTGCCTGAAATTTATAATTATGAAAACCTCCCGCCGGTTAAACAAAAATTATTTGAAAAAAAAGTTCAATACCGTTTAAAAGATGACCAAACAGTAGAAGATTTGTATGAGCAAGCCGGGATTTGGGCAGAGTTTGGCAAAATAATTGTGATTTCTGTCGGTTTTTTTGTCAAAGATGATGGCAGTGAATTCCGTCTGAAATCTTTTGCTTCTGACGATGAAGCTGCTCTTTTACGGGATTTTGCACACTTGCTTAACAGTCATTATTTTCAACGCAGCGATTTAAAATTATGTGCCCATAATGGCAAAGAATTCGACTTTCCTTATATCGCACGGCGTATGATTATCAACCGGATTGCATTGCCTAAGCAATTGGCGGTTTATGGCAAAAAACCTTGGAAAACACCCTTTTGCGATACTATGGAACTCTGGCGATTTGGAGATTACAAACATTATACATCTCTGGAATTATTAACCCATATTTTGGGGATTCCCTCACCCAAACAAGATATTGATGGCAAGGATGTGGCACGCGTTTATTACGAAGAAAAAGATCTAAAACGGATAAAAAAATATTGCGAAAACGATGTAATCGCCATAGCACAAGTAATGTTGCGCTATCTGGGGAAAGACTTATTAAAAAAAGAACAAATTATCCGTAAAAATTAAAGCTTAATATAGCAAAGCTTGCTTAGATTTATTATACCAGCCGGCTTGACTTTCATAAGCCACAAAATAAATTTTCAAATCCGCTTGACTTTCGTAGTCTACAAAATAGATTTTTTTGTCAGCTTGGCTTTCATAATCCGTAAAAAACCATTTGCCATTATTTGGGCCGGCCGCTTGCTCATAATTTACTTTGAAAACCTTTAAATCCGCTTGACTTTCATAAGGCACCACAAAAACTTTGACATCAGCCTGACTTTCATATTGAACTGTAAACACTTTCTGTCCAAATGAATTCATACTGAATAAAATCATAAAAATAAACCCTAAATATTTTATAATCATAAAGATGTTTTTAGAAATATTAACTTCTAAAATTACAAAAAACTTTTATATTTCGTAAATTTGTCCAAAACTACTTATTATGGCTTCTATTTTTACCAAAATTATCAATCGTGACATTCCGGCTTATATCATAGCCGAAGATGACCGGCATATTGCTTTTCTTGATATCTTTCCCAACACCAAAGGCCATGCCTTAGTCGTTCCTAAAAAAGAAACCGATAAACTTTTTGACTTGCCTGAATCCGACTATATGGCCTTAATGCAGTTTGCCCGTAAAGTCGCTCAAGCCCAAAAAAAAGTTTTTACCGATGCCAAACGTATTGGAATGGCAGTTATTGGCTTAGAAGTGCCACACGTTCATGTACATCTGATTCCACTTAATCAGATGAGCGATATGGATTTCAGAAAAAAAACAGAGTTAACCGAAGCCGAATTTAAAATCCTTCAAAAACAATTGCAACAAGCATTTAATAACTTATAACCTCCTAGTTGAAACCGGATGAATTATCGTGATGAAGTCTTTATAAAAGTTGCCGAAAATCTGAGTTTTTCAAAAGCATCAAAAGAACTTTTTATCAGCCAACCTGCTGTAAGTAAACATATTAAAGAACTTGAAAGAGAACTAAAAACAACCCTGTTTCAGCGACAAGGCAGTCAAATCAGTTTAACAAAATCGGGACAATTAGCTTATAATTTTTTAAAGAAAATAGAAAAGAATTACCGCGAACTAAACTTTCAAATCGGTCTGTTAAACCAACATTTCAAAGGTCATTTACGCCTGGGAGCCAGCTCCACTATTTCACAATATCTGATTCCCAAACTGATGGCTGCTTTTCATAAAAGATATCCGGAAATTGAACTTTTTCTATTCAATGGTAATTCATTTCAAGTCGAGCACAAACTCTTAAACAATGAAATTGACTTGGCCCTAGTCGAAAATAATACTTCTCATCCTTTGCTTAATTATAACAATTTTTTAGAAGATGAAATCATTGCGGTTACCGGCATTAATAGTGTTTATGCCAAACGACAGTTGATGTCCGTCAATGATTTATACCATACCCCTCTGGCACTGCGCGAAAAGGGGTCAGGCACTTTGGAAGTTATTCAAAACAGCCTGAATAAAAACAAAATTGATTTAAACCGACTCAATATTTTGATTCATTTGGGAAGCACTGAAGCTATAAAAAACTTTCTGTATGACTTTGATGGTCTCGCCTTTATATCTGAAAAAGCTTTGGAAAAAGAATTTAAACTCAAGGAAATCGTGAAAATCAATTTCAAAAAACTGAGAATCCAAAGACAATTCCGAATGGCCCAACGACAAGGCCAACAACTATCGACTGTTAAAATATTTATTGATTTTCTTTATCATTATAACTTTTAGTTATAGATAATAACAAATAAACATCACTTATATTGATAGTAATAGTGTAATTTTGCTTCATAATTAATTTCAAAGCAAATGAACACCATCACTATTATTATTTTAGGATTTCTATTCGGGGCTATTTTACAATATGCCCATTTAAACCGTTACAATGTTATCAGCGGACTAGGCTTGCGCACGGATTTGTCCGTTGTTAAAGCTATTAGCTTGTCTATTGGTATTGGAGCCATATTGCTGAGCATCGCCGTTGGTTTGGGCTATGCTCATTTTCATATCAAGCCGTTTATGGTCGGCGGCATTGTTTTAGGTGGATTAATTTTTGGAAGTGGCATGGCCATTTTAGGATATTGCCCCGGCACCTTGGCTATTTCCTTTGGAGAAGGCTCTGTTGATGCTTTTATTGGCATTATCGGTGGCCTGTTTGGCGGATTGTTTTTTACTTTGGTTTGGCCCGATATGCAACCCTTACTCGGTCCCAACTGGGGAAATCCGGCTTTGTCCTCAGTTATTCAAAATGGCATGATTTATTATCTTTTGGTCATTTTCATTGGCGTAGCTTTCATTTGGGCCGGCTTCTTTTTACATAAAAAAGATCAAAATAAAAGCAAAAAATGGATTCTTTCGGGCACAGCTTTGGCACTTTTAGATGTGCTGGTTTTCACAACTTTTGTGTCGAACCGACCTATTGGTGCTTCTACAAGTTTCCCCTATTTGGCTGATACTTTAACCGGATTGAACCATATGGCTTATTACCAACATATACAAGCACCGGGACACTGGGAAGCACTATTTCTATCAGGCGCTTTTTTGGCCGGCTTACTTATATCATTATTCAAAAAAGAATTTAAAATAAAGTTAATTCACGAAAATTGGAAAACTTATAAAGGTACTTCCAAAAATAAAAGAGTTTTTTGGGCATTTTTGGGTGGATTTATCCTAATTTTCGGAGCACGTATGGCTGGAGGATGTACCAGTGGACATATCTTATCGGGAGGTATGCAATTGGCATTTAGCAGTTTAGTTTTTGCCATATTTGTTTTTGCCGGATTATTGGGAACTGCAAAATTGTTTTACAAGAAAAAATAAGAAACTCAAAGGGATTATATAAACGGGCTTCCAAAAAGCCCGGCGCACAAACAAACGCCGAATGATTTTTTTTCATTCGGCGTTTGTTTAGTTTAAAAAAAATCAAAATGAAATGAATGAATCAATTTGCATCAAATATGCCGATAGTTTGGGCACGCCCAATAAAGGCGTATCACTTTGCGGTAAAATCTGAAATCCGTAATCTGCATATTGTTGTCTAATCGGCTTAATATCAAATCCCTCATAATATTTGTTCAAAAAAATATTTGAAATCCGCATATCATATGCTTTCAAATTATTCACGATGAGTTGCGACTCGGAAAAGGATAATTTGTCGGTATTCAATACTAAATTTAACAGGGTTTGATTTGGATCTCTAAAAATTTTTTGAAGCTGTCGATAGGTCTCGATTTGCTGCAATAATTTTCGTTTAATTTTATCAGTTTCAATCTCCTTTTTTCCCAATTTAACCCGCGAGATGATCTCTTTTTTTTCTAAGATTTTTAAGCGTAATTTCAATAAATTTTCCAACCAAGTCAATGATATATCAGGTAAAGTCAGAAATTTCAATGTCAAAGCTGTCGGGGGCATGTCAAAAATGATATAATCTGCATTAGCCTCTTCGTTTCTTATGGCTTGATAAGCCAATAATAAGGCATATTCTTCAATTCCGGGCGAAAATTTGAGAATGTCCAGATAACTTTCCAAATTAAAAGCCGTCAAATAAGAATAAGTTCTTTTGACCTGCGATTGCATATCTTTCAAATAAGTTTGCACCCATTTGTTGATTTCGACCTCTTTTACAGCGAGGTTTTCATTTATCTTAGCAAATTTTTCAGAAAATTTTTGATTAAATATATCACTCTGATTGTGGGCCGGATCCATTGAAACCAAACGGGTATTAAAGCCCTGTTGCGACAAATGCAAAGCCGTTAATGCCGATGATGTGGATTTGCCCACACCACCTTTGCCTAAGAAAAAAATATTTTTAGCCATCGGTGCCATATTACATGATATCAAAAACAGAAAACAAATTGGAAATCGGCTCATTAGCCATATCTACTTTATTGAGCATCAATACAAAATGATCTTCCATTTCGGGCAATAAATCAAGCGTGATTTGCATAGGTGGCGCCGGCAATCCTATAAAAGAGCCCAATACCAATAAGCCGAAGATATTTTCCATTTCGCCCAATTCAAATTCTATCGATTCGACAGCAGTTTGTCGGGTTGCCTCATCATACAATTTCCAATTGCGCTTGAGTCCTTCAATAAATTTATGTAATAAAGCTACCATTTTTAGATGATTTGTTTTGAATTAGGTTGTTTCTTGAGATTTAATTCTGAAGATCTTCATTTCAAAAGCCACTTTTTTTGCCGACGGATAATAATAATAAAGTGCATAAAGTGAAAAAAG
>WGDF01000086.1 GCA_015493405.1 Flavobacteriaceae bacterium | reverse complement strand
CCTTAGATCCGACCAATCCGAAAACCTATGTGATTTTGGCGCAAATTTTTAAAGAATTATCCCAATTATTTCCATTTGAATATGTGCATATCGGAGGGGATGAAAATAGAGGCAAGCAATGGGATGCAAATCCTAAAATTCAAGCTTTTATGAAGCGTAACGGTTTAAAAAGTAATCACGAATTACAGACTTATTTTAATGTAAAATTGCAAAAGATACTCCAAAAATATCATAAAAAATTGATGGGCTGGGAAGAAATTAGGACTGATAAAATGCCCAAAACCGCATTGATTCACGTTTGGCGGGGCAAAGCTGGAGAATCCTTGATAAAAACCGTCAAAAATGGCTATAATGCCGTGTTGTCCAATGGTTTTTATATCGATTTAATGTTGCCGGCATCCACACATTACAAAACGCAATTATTACCTAAAAATGCAAATTTAACAGCGGAAGAAAAAAAACACATTTTGGGTGGCGAAGCAACGATGTGGGGCGAATTGGTCACGCCTTTGACTATAGATTCTCGCATCTGGCCCCGTACTTTGGCTATTGGCGAACGTTTATGGACCAATCCGAATAAGCTTGATATAAAAAATATGTATCGCCGTTTGTTTGCTCAAAGTTATCATCTGGAAGAGCTTGGGATCACGCATATCAAAAATAAAGATGTTATTTTGAGAAATCTCACAGAAAATCAAGATATTTCGGCACTTCAATTGTTAAGCCGGTTATACGAACCGCTTAAAGGTTATACCCGCAACAAAGGGGGCACTGAATATCAAACGTATTCGCCTTTTATGTGCTTTGCCGATGCTTGTTCGGCAGATGCTGAAGCAGCTTTGGATTTTAATTTTTTAGTTTCTAATTATCTTCAACACCCAAGCGGTAAACAGAAACGGCAACTGATTGATTGTTTTAAATCTTGGCGAGATAACCATCGGCAATTACTGAAATTGGCGCCTAATCCGAAATTGGAAAAATTAATTCCCATGTCTGAAAGTTTGGCTGATTTATCTCAAAAATTGTTAGGGCTTTCAAACAACCTATATTCAGTTAATCAAGATTTTGTGACGAAACTGAGATCGTCTTATCAAAGAGCAATTCAAAATTATAATGATACAACTTTGGCTACTCAAAAAGCTTTAAATTCATTGATTGGTTTTTGGTTGTCTCAACATGGTGTAAAATGGTGATTTCAGCTATCGAACTCACGTTATTTAGAGTTGAATAATTCTTTTGAAGGTATATTTTTATGATTTAAAATCCGAATTTATGCTTTTGTAGTGCGAATGTTTAAATATTATTTGTGCTTAGAGGCTTTATTTAGTTCGAAAAATAAACAAAGACAAATGTTTTTTAGACTTTGTTTGAAAAAACAGATGATTTAGAAACTGAAATTCGGTTTATTAAGAATTTATTATGATTTATAAATAAAGGACTTAGAGGTGTTTTTCCTCTATTTATTTGACTTTCTACAAATTGTATCAAAGATTACTTAACATTTTTTTAGAAAAAATGACATGAATAAGTGATTCTTATTTTAATTTTATTTATATTTACGCCTAAATTAAAGCTAAATAATAAAGTAGTACTATGAGAAAATCAAATTGGTTGACCCAATCTGTTCTTGTAATTTTGGTATTCCTTATGGGGATATCAGAATTAGCAGCCCAAGAAACAGTGGACGCTGTAATGAAAGCGCGGGGTCTGTCTAACAAAGACAAGATTGCTGCTGCAAAAACCTTCATGCCTCGCGGAGGACGTGATGAATACTTTGGTATTGTAGGTACCGGTAACTCAGGAACGATGATCGTTTACGGTCTTCCGAGTATGCGTATCTACAAATATGTCGGTGTGTTTACACCGGAACCTTGGCAAGGCTTTGGTTTTGACGACGAAAGTTCACTTTTGTTGAAAAAATCAAATCCGGATGACATCATTCCCACTTACGGTGATATGCGTTTTCCGGCTTTTTCTGAAACCAACGGTAAATATGACGGAAAATACGCTTTCTTTTCAGATGGCGCTAATGCCCGTATTGCACTTTTAGGTTTAGACGATTTTGAAACCAAACAGGTTTTGTCTAACACCATTTTAAAAAGTGT
>WGDF01000085.1 GCA_015493405.1 Flavobacteriaceae bacterium | reverse complement strand
CTTTAACCGAAGCCGAGATTAAAGCGCGTTTGAAAGATTTTATCCATTTAACACAATTTGAAATTGAATTGGTTTAAACGATTGATATTCTTATCTGTTTGTCTCTCCATTTTGGCTTGTCATCAAGTCTCTAGCCATATCGCGTCGCACACACCGGCTCAAGAAGGTGTTTTACCCGGACAGTATATACCTTATTTTGAATTACCTGACTCTACCGGAGAACGGGTTTCAGTGGCCGATAAAATGGGTAAAGCCACGCTGATTGACTTTTGGGCTTCGTGGTGTCGGCCTTGTCGTGAGGCAGCTAATCCGGTTTATAAAAAATTGTATCAGAAATGCCACCGTCGGGGTTTAAATATCATCGGAATATCTACTGACCGACATACTTATTTTTGGAAAAAAGCTCTACGTCAAGACAGTTTACCTTGGTTTCAACTTCTGGACAGCACCCGGCGGATTTTAAAGACATTCAAAGTCAAAAGTTTACCGACTTTGTATTTAATTGATGCCCATGGCAAGATTATAGGCCGGAATCTTTGGGGAAAAATTTTGTCCCGAAAAGTTGATAGTTTATTAAAAAAATAGCTGCATATTTTTTTCAAATAATGCAGCTATAAATTAGGCATGATTTTAGGATTTAGCCTTTATATCTGATTTTTCTGATACGTAGGCTTAAAGGTGTGATTTCCAGATATTCGTCATCGCGGATATATTCCATAGCTTCTTCCAATGAAAATTCAATTTTAGGCGCAATTTTCATACTGTCATCCGTACCTGAAGCGCGCATATTGGTTATTTTTTTACCTTTGGTTAAATTAGCCGGCAAATCATTATCGCGGGTGTGTTCTCCAACGACCTGACCGACATAAACTTCTTCGCCGGGCGCTACAAAAAAGCGACCGCGGTCTTGTAAGCGATCTAAGGAATATGAAGAAACTTTACCGGCATCCATAGAGACTAAAGCGCCTTTATTTCGTTCGGCTATTTCACCTTTGAAAGGGGCAAATTCTCTAAATCTATGGTTCATCACCGCAGTGCCTGCAGTTGCTGTTAAAATACTGTTTCTCAATCCGATAAGTCCCCGTGAGGTAATGTCAAATTCGAGGTGCATTACATCTCCTTTGGGTTCCATAGCCAGCAAGTCTCCTTTACGACCTGAAACCAATTCAATCACTTTGCCACTATAGGTTTCCGGCACATCTATGACTAAAGTTTCATAAGGTTCATGTTTTTGTCCCTTGATTTCTTTGATCAAAACTTGCGGTTTGCCGACTTGTAATTCATACCCTTCGCGACGCATTGTTTCTATCAAGACAGATAAATGCAGAATGCCTCGACCATAGACATTAAATTTGTCTTCGGTATCGGTTTCTTCTACGCGCAAGGCCAAATTTTTCTCGGTTTCTTTCATCAAACGATCCCGTAAATGTCTTGAGGTCACATATTTACCTTCTTTACCGAAAAAAGGTGAATTGTTAATGGTAAACAGCATACTCATTGTGGGTTCGTCAATAGCAATACGTTCCAAAGCTTCGGGATGTTCCAAATCAGTAATGGTATCTCCAATTTCAAAATCATTAAGGCCGACAATAGCACAAATATCACCACTGCGCACACTATCAACCTTTTCTTTACCCAAGCCGGTAAAGATATACAATTCTTTAATCCTTGATTTTTTAGGTGGATGATTTTTACTCAATAATAAGACATCCTCGCCTTGATTGACCACGCCTCTAAAAACACGACCGATAGCAATACGGCCTACAAAATTAGAATAATCCAAAGAGGTAATCTGCATTTGCAAAGGGCCTTCGTTATGGGGCGCTTCGGGGATATGTTCTACAATGGTATCTAATAAAGGTTTTACTGTTCCGGTTGGTTCCGTCCAGCTTTCGTTGCTCATCCAACCTTGTTTGGCAGAGCCGTAAACCGTAGGAAAATCCAATTGATCTTCGGTTGCACCCAAATTGTACATCAAATCAAAAATTTGTTCTTGTACTTCATCGGGTTTGCAGTTCTCTTTATCAACTTTATTGATGACAACTATCGGTTTTAATCCTAGAGAGATGGCTTTGCTCAATACAAATCGGGTTTGAGGCATTGCACCTTCAAAAGCATCGACTAAAAGCAAAACGCCGTCAGCCATTTTTAAAACGCGCTCAACTTCGCCACCGAAGTCAGCGTGACCGGGGGTGTCAATAATGTTAATTTTAATGCCATTATAATCGACAGATACATTTTTTGAAAGAATGGTAATCCCTCTTTCGCGTTCTAAGTCATTGGAATCGAGTAGGAGATCTTTGTGTTCTTTTCGTTCATCCAACAAATGACTTTCTTGGATAATTTTGTCGACCAAAGTTGTTTTACCGTGGTCAACGTGTGCAATAATTGCGATATTTCTTATTGATTTCATATTTGATATGCGGGTCTGAAAAAGCTTTCAGACATTTTAATTATTTAAGCGGCAAAGATACATATTTAATTGATTGGTAAGAGATAAAAAAACGGATATTAAATTTTGAGCGCGATTATTTGATGCTCAATAACTTAAAATCAAATTTGTAAAGTAAATACAAGCCTAAGGCATAATCTAATTGATGGTAGCTATCCGATTGATAATAGGGCGATTGTAAGGAAGAATGATTGAGTTGGTCATAAACATCTATGACAAAGGCCAAATTTAAATTTTTGAAGATTTCTTTATGATAAGTAGTTGTCAAACACAATAATTTTCGATTTGGCTCCGTGTGATTTTTAAAAACAGAGACTGTTTGGTTGTTTTGATCTAAAAATCTTTCGGTTCTGCGGCTGATAGATTGAAACATATCATTGCCTTTTGGGGCGACAAACCGATTGGCTTGCCAAAATGCTAAAAAAGTGGCCCAATGTCGGTGTTTCAAATAAATTTGCAATTTTTGGGCAGTGCCTGATGTAAAAATAAGTTCTTCAGGACGGTTTGTATTGGTGCGAAAAATGTAATAAAGATAGTTAAGCCCTATAGTCGTTTGTTTTGTAAGGTGATTTTCCACCGCCAAACCGCTAAGCCCATTGGCTATAACGATAGCATTGTTCTTAGGGTCATCATAAGGTTTTTTAAGATTAATTTGACCGCCTCTGTGTTGTAAATAAACTTGTAAAGGAAATGATACAGTCCAATGATTAAAACTTGTTTTATAAGTCGTAGTTTGTCCAAAATTCAGACGTTCGCGCATAGTATCGCCTTTGAATATAAAATGTTCCCATTGGAGCCACGTATCGGTTTGCCAGTGTTTGTTTTTAAAGCGGTGTTGTAAGCCGTTTTCAATATGGCGTTGGTCCAATTGTCGTTCAAAGGTATAAATTTCATCGGCTAAACCATGGTTATCGGCGGTGTATAATTTGCCCAAATAAAAAGTGCTGTTGCCTTGATCTATTTCTAAACCTAGATAAGGAACAACTTTTGAAAAAACAGATAGGCCGTCATATTTTAAAAGTGAAGCCCCCATCGTAATTTTGTAATTGGGTTGCGGCCGATAATTG
The DNA here is from genome assembly GCA_015493405.1 of Flavobacteriaceae bacterium. Classification (GTDB taxonomy): domain Bacteria; phylum Bacteroidota; class Bacteroidia; order Flavobacteriales; family Flavobacteriaceae; genus WGBX01. The sequence continues at coordinate 3,406 of WGDF01000085.1, read as the reverse complement.
AAATCAATATGAAGTTGGTTCCCCAGAAGTGTGTAGCCGTCGGCAATCAAATTAAAATATTCATTGTCTTTGATGAAGCTCAAATCTTGTAAGCCTAAATACAGGATTTTAGATTGTTTTTTTGGAGCACCGGCAGGTACTAATAAATCTTGATATTGGGCATGCAACCAAAAACCGGCTAATAAACCGAAAGTAAGTAATAATTGTTTCATTATTTAGAAATAAATTCGGATAAAAGGTATAAAGGCATCTTGGTAAATGCTCTTGTATTTGTCATACAGAAAATTAAATTTAAAACCGGCAACGACCGGACCGTAATGATAGCCTAAACCTGCAAAAAGAGCCGGTGACCAAAATTTTTGTTGCACGGTATTAAAATTTTGATTGACATATAAATCTTCAAATTCAGCCGAAACTTCCAATTGTTTTATAGGATAATACAAGGCCATTGTGTTAAATCCGTAAATATGATAAGTATAATTGACTCCATAATAGGATTTGTTGGATTTGAGATAGGTATATTGAACTCCGGCACCTAATTTGAATTTTTCGGTCCAATGGTAAATCAAGCCGGGTTGTAAGCTGATGTAAGTATAACCCGTAGACAAGTTTAAACCGAAACCTCCGTAAAAACCTATTTTTTTAGATTTTTCTTGGGCATTGATTCTCGTTATGGAAAGCCATAAAAGCATGACGGTCAAAATAAGACTAATTTTTTTCATCTTGATGAGACTTGATTTGATTACAAAGCTATTGTATTCAAACGATATATCCAAACTCTAAGTATTATTCAAAAGTTTTTAATAAATTTAGCTTTTTAAAATAAGCCTGTGAGTTTAGCCAAAAGATTTGTCAAAGATACGGCCATATATGGTATAGCTGCTGTTTTGCCCAAACTGATTAATGTATTATTAGTCAGATTGCATACCGGCATTCTGCCGCCCAAAGCGTATTCGGTTAACACGCAATTTTATATCTATGCTACCTATTTTAATGTGCTCTTGACGCTGGGGATGGAAACGGCTTTTTTTCGTTTTTTTACCAAATACAATGATAATTCTAAGGTCGCACAGACAGCTTTCACAACCATTTTGGTCAACAGCCTGTTCTTTTTGAGTCTTTTTTTGATTTTTTCAGATGCTATTTCTCATTTTCTGGAGATTGATACAAATTATTTTCAAATTCTGATCAGTATTCTTATTTTAGATACTTTGGTTGTGATTCCGTATGCATATTTGAGAGTAACCCACCAACCTTACAAATTTGCCTTTTACCGGCTGTTCAATATTACCATCTATGCCCTTCTAAATGTCGTTTTTTTATGGTGGATTCCCAAACTTATAATCGCGGGCCGGTTTAGTACAAAATTTACAACCTTGTTCAATGAACATCCCAAAGTCATTTATATTTTTGTGGCCAATTTGGTCGCGAGTTTTTTGACTTTTTTATTGTTTCTACCCGTATTGATACGATTTAAAATCGGGATAGATAAAGCCTTGCTCAAAAAAATGTTATCATATGGTATTCCTATTATGATTGCCGGATTGGCTTATGCAACTAACGAAAATCTCGATAAATTATTAATTGGCAGACTCTTAGATAAAGAGACTATGGGTGTTTATGCGGCCGTTTACAAAATAGGCGTATTGATGTCTCTTTATGTAACGGCCTTTCGTTTAGGGGCGGAACCTTATTTTTTTAGTCAACATAAAGCCGAAAATGCCAAGGAACAATATGCTCATATTCTCTTGTGGTTTACCATTTTGGGCGCCGTTTTTATGGTCGGTATTATGACTTTTTTAGATGTGATAGCACATTTACTAATAGGACAAGCCGTTTATTTAAAGGCTTTGAATATTGTCCCGATTATTTTGACTGCTTATCTTATTTTCGGTATTTATAATAATTTATCGGTTTGGTATAAGTTGACGGATCGCACCCGTTATGCTATGATTTTGTCTATTATCGGTGCTGTTATTACAATTATTTTTAACATTGTGATGATTCCCAAAATAGGTTATATTGCTTCGGCTTGGGCAACACTGGCTGCTTACGGCAGTATGAGTTTATTGTCTTATTATTTGGGGCGTAAATATTATAAAGTGCCATATGAAATGTTCAAAATTATTTTTTATGTGGGCTCATCGGCCTTGACCGGTTTTGTTATTTTTAAGTATTTTTACCATAATTATCCCGTTAAAATAGTTATTTTGATATTGTATATTTTAATGATTTTGATATTGGAAAAACAAAAAATTAAACAAGTTTTAAAACATTAATATGAGTCGTTGTCAATGGAGTTTAAAGGATGATTTATATAAACGCTATCATGATCAAGAATGGGGCAGCCCCGTTTTTGATGATACCAAGCAATTTGAATATTTAACTTTGGAGACTTTCCAAGCCGGTTTGAGTTGGTGGACTATTTTAAAAAAAAGAGAGAATTTCAGACAAGCTTTCGATTATTTTGAAGTGCAAAAAGTCGCAGCTTATGATGAATCTAAAATACAAAATCTCTTGCAAAATACAGGCATTGTCAGAAATCGCTTAAAGATTAAAGCAGCCGTTAGCAATGCCCGTGCATTTATTAATGTTCAAAAAGAATGGGGACAATTTTCTAACTATATTTGGGCTTTTGTCAAACGCAAACCCATTATTAACCAATGGCAAACGGAACAAGATGTGCCATCCCGAACAAAACTATCTAATCTGATTTCTAAAGATTTAAAAGCGCGGGGGTTCAAATTTGCCGGATCAACTATTGTTTATGCTCATATGCAAGCGACCGGCATGGTCAATGATCATATTGTAACTTGTTGTTGCCATCCATTTAATCAAAAAAAATAACTTATGAAAAAAGTTGCAGTTATAATGGGAGGCTATTCTTCCGAATATGAGATCTCGCTTAAAAGTGGTCAAACCGTAATGGCCAATTTACCCAAAAATAAATATGAAGTTTATGCTGTTCATATCCGGCCAGATGCCTGGGTCGTTGTTATGGACGGACAGGAATATCCCATAGATAAGAATGATTTTTCATTCGTTAAGAAGCAACAAAAAATAAAATTTGATGTGGTTTTTAATGCCATTCATGGGCACCCCGGCGAGGACGGTGCTATTTTAGCTTATTTTGAAATGCTCGGTTTGCCGCATACCTCGGCAAGTTTTGATAAAATGGCATTGACTTTTAACAAAAAAAATACGCTGGCTGTTTTGCGCAGTTACGCTATTCCAACGGCGAAATCAGTATTTATACATTATAAAGATAAGCTCAATTTAGAGGCAATAATCAAACAAATCGGTTTGCCTTGTTTTGTCAAACCCAATCGGGCCGGTTCCAGTTACGGCATCAGTAAAGTATATCGCAAAGCGGATTTACAACCGGCTATCAATAAGGCTTTTAAAG
>WGDF01000084.1 GCA_015493405.1 Flavobacteriaceae bacterium | reverse complement strand
TGGGATATTAAAGATGGTAATGGTAGTGTGGTTTACTCAGGCGGAACCTATGGCTCTGAACCCAAAGGTTCTACTAAAGTTATTAATATGTGTATTGATACCGGTTGTTATACCTTTACTATTAAAGATGCCTACGGCGATGGTATATGCTGTTCTTACGGTAATGGGTCGTATTCATTCAAAAAAGACAGTGATGGTACTGTATTGGCTTCCGGAGGTTCATTCCAAAGTAGTGAAAGCACAGACTTTTGTTTAAATACCAATGGTTATGCTGCTTCTGTCAATGGACAACATGAGAATATGACGGATGTAAGTATCTATCCAAATCCTGTCGATAAATTTATGATGGTTTACCTGAAAGATCATAATATGACTTCATATTTTATTACCAATATGCTCGGTCAAATCGTGGGTAAGGGTGTTTTAAATACCGAAACTATTGATGTGAGTCAATTGCATTCCGGTGTTTATTTCATTAAATTTAACAGTGATAAAAAAGTAATCACCCAAAAATTTGTCAAAAAATAATTTCATCATAATTACAAACTGTAAAAGGCTGCCAAAATGGGCAGCCTTTTTATGATATTAAGGGATTGAAATTTTATCTAAGCCTTATTTTAAAGTAGCAGCATAGGCAATCATTTCGATAACTTTGGTTGCATAACCAAATTCATTATCATACCAGCTGATGATTTTAAAGAAAGTGTCATTTAAGGCGATTCCGGCATGAACATCTACATTGGAGGTGTGTGTTTCACTGACAAAATCTTGGGAAACGACATCATCTTCAACCACTTGTAAAACGCCGTTCATGCTGCCTTTAGAAGCTTCTTTCATCGCTTCAACAATGGCTTCATAAGACGTCGGCTTTTCTAATTTTACGGTTAAATCAACTACGGAAACATCGGCGGTGGGTACTCTGAATGACATACCGGTGAGTTTGCCATTCAAGGCTGGAATAACTTTTCCGACAGCAACGGCAGCACCGGTGGAAGTTGGAATTATGTTATTGATTGCAGCACGACCTCGACGCCATTTTTTTGAAGGGGCATCAATCACTTTTTGAGTCGAAGTAGCCGCATGAATGGTTGTCATTAAGCCTTCAACGATTCCAAATTTATCATGCAAGACTTTGGAAATAGGAGCCAAGCAATTTGTGGTGCAAGAAGCATTGGAAAATATTTTAATGTCTTTGGTTAATTCCGTATGATTAACACCTTTGACAAACATAGGTGCATCTTTGGACGGTGCAGAAATAATGACTTTTTTGGCCCCTGCTTTTAAGTGTTTTTCGGCTTTTTCTTTATCGGTAAAAAATCCGGTTGATTCTACCACAAATTCTACATCAACAGCACCCCAATTGATATTTTCGGGATCTCGTTCTTTAGTTACTCTTATTTTTTCACCGTTAACAACGAGATAATCACCATCTACAGCTACTGTTCCGTCAAATCTGCCGTGAACAGAATCATATTTTAATAAATAGGCCAAATAATCGGTATCTAATAAATCATTGATAGCGACGACCTGCACTTCAGGATTTTTGATGGCGGCTCTAAAAGCCAAACGACCGATGCGGCCAAATCCGTTTATTCCAATTTTTGTTATACTCATAACTTTATTTTTTTTAATTTGTTATTATATTTTGTTTTAAGTGGTTAAAATATCACTGATATTTAATAATTCTTTATTGATTGTTCTGCTTAATCGAATAGCATCTGATAGAGGTGTATAGGTTACTTTATTATTTTTAAAACCAACCATAATCTGATTTTGACCATCCAATAAAGCTTCTACAGCTTTGACACCGAGACGACTGGCCAATACCCGATCAAATGTTGTGGGACAGCCACCACGTTGAATATGGCCGACAATAACCACACGTGATTCATATTCTTTTAAATTTTCATCGACATATTTGGCCAATTCAAAGACATTCTTACCGGTTTTGTCTCCTTCGGCAACCACAACAATACTACTGGTTTTACCGGCGCGTTTACTGCGTCTTAAGGATTCGACCAGTTTATCAATACCGATGTTTTCTTCGGGAATTAAGATTTCTTCTGCACCGCCGGCTATGCCACTATAAAGAGCTAAAAATCCGGCATTGCGTCCCATGACTTCTATAAAAAATAAACGGTTATGAGAGCTGGCGGTATCTCGTATTTTGTCTATAGCTTCAGTGGCAGTATTGCTGGCCGTATCAAATCCAATCGTGAAATCTGTTCCAAAAATATCATTATCAATGGTCCCGGGAATGCCTATAACAGGGAAGTCAAATTCTTCAGCAAAGATTTTAGCACCGGTAAAAGAACCATCTCCACCGATAACAATAAGGGCATCTATATTGTTTTTAACCAGTTGCACATAAGCTTTTTTACGACCTTCTACCGTTCTAAATTCTTTGGAACGCGCAGTTTTTAAAACAGTACCGCCTCTATTGATAATATTACTGACTTTACGGGCGCTGAATCTTTCTATATCTCCTTCAATAAGACCTTGGTAGCCTCTATAAATTCCAAATGGATCCAATTTATAAAATACGGCAGTTCTTACAACGGCTCTAATGGCGGCATTCATACCGGGTGCATCGCCTCCGGAGGTCATAATGCCTATGTTTTGTATGGGTTTCTTCATAATTTCTTTATCATCTAAGGGTTAAAGTGTTGCAATATAAGCATTTTAACGGAAAAATTAAATTGCCATATTGAAGCACAAAAGTAAGTATATATATGATAGGCTACAATTTAATTGTGTAAAAATTTGGTTAAGAATTAAAAAAGCTGCCCAATTTGGACAGCTTTCAATATGAAGAAAACTAAAACGATTAATAAGCAGGATCGGCCGGACAATTCGGATTATTGGAACGTTCCTGATCGGGATAGGGATAAAAATTATTTAAACGTTCTAAACTACAACGGCTGACTTGATTCCAATCGATATTATCCAAATAATTTGGATAAAAACGTCTGTGTATGGGGAAACGCTGTCCTTGTAAGAACATTTCAATGGCATAGTTTTTATATATTTCATCTAAAACCGCTTGTTGATCAGTAACGTTCCCTGTCCAAGCTGTAAGAGAAGCACCTACTCCATAAATATCATCAGCCGGTGTTTTGGTTCTAACTTGGTCAAT
>WGDF01000083.1 GCA_015493405.1 Flavobacteriaceae bacterium | reverse complement strand
TGGGCTTCATGACCTAAAATCCAAGACAGCCAAGTCAAAAAGAAGATAACAGTAAAACCGGTAAAATATTTTTTGACATTTAATTTTTGATAATAAGCGCCGAGCGTGGTAAGGCCGGCAAAAACGACATAAGTGATAAATAAGGAGAACAGTGGATGTAAATCATGATAAGTTTTTGAAGACGTTTTGAGTAATTTACTCCAAGAAAAATCATTAAGAACAGCAGTCCATTCCCATGCTTTGGGTTTGGTAATCCATCCAACAACATCAAGTCCCCAAATTGTTAACAAGCCAAGTCCGAAGAAAAATAGGCCGAGCCAAGCCGACCACCAGTCTTCGGTGCTAAACATACCACTGGTCCATTTTTTATTTATTTGTTTCATATATTTTTTATTTTAGTTATTAGTTAATTGATTATTTGATGTTTGTTAGTTGGTCATTTTGATCAAAGTTTGGTTGCCGGAGGATCCGGAGTGCTGAGAAATCTGGGTTCTATTAAGTGAGATTTTTTTCTGTGTTATGCCAATCCTATGAAAGTAGGGAATGTTATGAGGTCGAGGAATCTTAAAATTAATACAAAAATCAACTGAGATTTTTCCTCACTCATGCCTCGTTCGTTCAAAATGACAAGTGAAATATTTTTCACTAGCCAATAATTCATTTTTCAAAAGTAATCCTACGATTAAAATAATGTGGCATATACTGGCGCATCCACGTAGGGAACCGATCAAAATCAAAATACATTTGTACAGTTATTTCTTGGTCGCTATAAATTTTTTGCAATTCATTTTTGAGTTTTTTATCCATTTCGTCAAGGGAATCAGCTAGGATGTTGATTGCTTTGTTTTTGCAAACCCATTGATTTGCAGTAAAGCTGATATGACATTCTACCGCTTTCATTTATAAAATGAACATATTGATGATGATACCCAAAATAGCCAAAGCAAGGATGGCGGTGATGATACTTCCGAAAACCAATTTGCTTTCCCAAGCTGCCCAAGGTTCAGGATGGGTAAAAAGTTCTTCGATTTCCGGATTGATATTAGTTTGATCTGACATAGTTATTGATTTGTCCCAAAAGTAGTTTTTAAAAAAGTGATAAAAACTGATAATTATCAGAAATATGTCTAAAATTAAAAAAGAGTATTTTATCCATCAAATAGAAATGTTTTTAAATCATTGATAATCAATATGTTTTAAAAAACTATTTTCTTATTTATAATGAGTAGAAATTATTTTTAGGTTCATTTACGAATCCTAATACTATATTATGTTAATTCTGACTAAATAATGATTGAATTAACCAAGGTATTGCGTCAATTTATATATTAGAATATAATTTCCAACAATGTTAAATTAGTTTATTGATTATCAGTTATTTATGTTTTTTTATCAAACCTGCTAGGTTTCCAAAACTTAGTAGGTCTCTGCAATCATTTTTTTTCTTTTATACTTTTCCATCAGCAAAAATATTCAACTGAATTTTTTTAGTAGAGAGATGGCAGTGAATGCGCTTTTGCCATTAAATTATTTTGTATTTTTGTTTAAATCAATTTTTGAAGGCATTTAATGAAGCAAATAAGTTATCAACTAAAAGATATCGCTCAAGTTGCTGATTGGCTACTTAAAAATACGACAGATCGTATTTGGTTATTTGACGGTGAAATGGGCAGTGGCAAAACGACTTTAATCAAAGAAATTGTCAAGCAATTGGGGGCTGCTGATCAAGCTAATTCTCCGACTTTTTCTATTGTCAATGAGTATCAAGGGCAACAACATATGATTTACCACTTCGATTTATACCGGCTTAAAGACTATTATGAAGCTTTGGATTTTGGTATAGAAGAATATCTCGATCACCCCGATGCCTATGTGTTTATTGAGTGGCCGGATATTATTGAAGAAATTTTACCTGACCATTCACAAAAAATTCGTATTATTGTTAAAGATAATAATACGAGAGAGTTGCAAATATTATAATATATGTTAAAGCCTTATTCCAAAGATATTCTGTTGCCGCAAGAAGAGCGATTGGCTATACAATATCGCAAAAGTGAATTGCAAATCGGTATTCCTAAAGAAATCAGATTACAAGAAAAGCGTATTTGTTTAACCCCTGATGCCGTAGGCACTTTGGTCGCACATGGTCATAAAATTATTATGGAAAGCGGCGCTGGCGAAGGGGCCAATTTTTCCGACCAAGATTATGCTGAGATGGGTGCGCGTATTACCTATGATACCGAAGAAGTTTTTAAAAGCCATATCGTTTTAAAGGTCGAACCGCCGGATTTAAAAGAAGTGGCTTATCTGCAACCGGAATCAATTGTAATATCGGCTTTACAAATCAAGACACAGCGTAAGGAACTCATTGAGAAGTTATTAGAAAAAAAAGTTACCGGTATTGCTTATGAATTTCTAAGAGATGAACAAGGATCGTTTCCTATCGTCAGGGCGCAAAGTGAAATTGCGGGAACAGCTTCCATGCTGATTGCCGCCGAATTGTTGACCAGACCTTTGGTGGGAAAAAATTTACTTCTCGGTAATATTAGCGGTGTACCGCCGGCAAGTGTGGTTATTTTGGGGGCAGGAACGGTAGGCGAATTTGCAGCTAAAACGGCCTTGGGACTCGGTGCTGCCGTCAAAGTTTTTGATAACTCCGTAACGCGTTTACGCCGGTTGAAAACTTTGTTGAGCAATCAAGTTTATACTTCGACCATAAATCCCAGTGTCATACTGGATGCCTTACAGCGCGCCGATGTAGTTGTCGGTGCTATTCGCGGTAAAACACGGACACCCATAGTCATCAGTGAACCGATGATTCAAATGATGCAAGAAGGTTCAATATTTATCGATGTCAGTATCGATAGAGGCGGGGTAAGTGAGACATCAGAACTGACAACCCATTCCAATCCCATAGTGGTTAAACACGGGGTTGTGCATTATGGCGTCCCAAATATTCCGGCACGTTATGCCAGAACAGCCAGTTTATCGTTGAGTAATATATTTTTACATTATTTATTGGACATAGGAGAAAAAGGGGGTATTGATGATGCTGCCAGATTTAACCGCGGTTTGCGCAACGGAATTTACATTTATAAAGGTATCTTGACCAACAAATCAGTCGGTCAGTGGTTCGGTTTGCATTATAAGGATATCAATTTGTTTTTTATTTAATTTTTAAGTTATAATTAACTGAATGAGAGAAGTTGTTTTTACGAAGAAAAATAAAGATAAATGGTTGACTTATGAAAAAGTTTTAACTAAAAATACGCGCATCAATCCCGAAGAATTGACACTTATTTATCTCGATTTAACCGATGATTTATCCTACGCGACCACTTATTATCCCGAAAGCGCATTGACGGTTTATCTCAATGAACTGTCCGGAATGGCACATAGAAAAATATACAAAACCAAAAAGACCAGTGGCAATGCCATCAAGCGGTTTTATCTGCACGATTTTCCATTGATGTTTTATGCCTATCGCAAGTATTTAGGCTTCTCATTTGTAGTTTTTATAATTTTTGCAGCTATAGGTTGGTATTCCACCATGCAAAACGGCGATTTTGCCCGTTGGATTATGGGAGACGCCTATGTCGATATGACATTGGAAAATATCAAAAATGGTGACCCTATGGCGGTTTACAAACAAGCCAATGAAGTTGATATGTTTCTGGGTATTACCGTTAACAATATCAAAGTCGCGCTATATACTTTTGTCTTAGGCATTAGCTTGGGCTTAGGCACCTTGTATTATTTAATGCGTAATGCTATTATGCTGGGCGCTTTTCAATATTTTTTTTATAAACAAGGTGTCTTTTGGGAATCTATACGCACAATTTGGATTCATGGCACCATTGAAATATCGGTTATTATTGTAGCCGGTGCAGCCGGATTTATTATGGCCGGAGGCATTTTAATGCCCGGGACTTATACGCGAACACATTCTTTTATGCAAAAAGCACGTGACGGCCTAAAAGTTATGATCAGCACCATTCCGTTTTTTGTCATAGCCGGCTTTTTTGAAGGTTTTGTGACCCGTCATACCGAAATGCCCGATTGGCTGGCAGTTTTAATTATATTGAGTTCTTTGAGTTTAATTGTATTTTATTATATTATTTGGCCAAAAAAACTATATTTACAACAAAAAACAAGCCTGACCGATTCTATTGATTTAAATTAACAGACTTAAAAATTTAATATTTATGAAAAAGATTTTTGAAATTAAGAAACAACGCAATATTGATGGTATATTGGAAG
>WGDF01000082.1 GCA_015493405.1 Flavobacteriaceae bacterium | reverse complement strand
GATTGTCAGCCGCCAAGCTTTAATCGCAAATATGCCCGTTATTAAAGATTTTGATTTTTTTAAGAATGACCGCATTTATACCTATAATCTTAAAAAAGGGGCCGGCAATGGTATTTTATATTTTGAAGATTCATATAGCCATCCCGATTTTGTACTCGATGATTTATTTCATATATTTTATCCCGATTCCCATTCGAAATACAAATTTCATTACTATCAAAAATTGCTGAACTAACCCGGTCAAATATAAAGCGACTTTTAAGTTTAAATTTCAAAATGTGCTTGACGAAGTCTTTTTGTTGAGAACTTGGCATAAGTTTCTTATTTTTACCGATGCTATTCAAATAATTTTTTATGCAAACTTCTAAAAAGTTCATCTTTTTAATAGTCCTATTCATCATCAGCTTAGGCTTAAACCTGTGGTTGGGATCTGTCATTTTTTCAAAACAAACGTGGATTAATATTTGGACCGACTACACTCATCTGGATCCGGGCATCAAACATATTTTGACTTACCGCTGGTATAAAGCCGTTACAACAATCTTTACCGGTGCTGCTTTGGCATTGAGTGGTTTATTTATGCAAAGTATTTTCCGCAATCCCATTGCCGGTCCTTATGTTTTAGGCACCAGCTCCGCAGCCGGATTAGGTGTTGCCATTTTAATTCTAGGGAGTTCAATATCAGGCTTTATACCACTCTCCGGAATAAGTATTGCCATGGCTGCTATTATAGGCAGCGTATTGAGTTTATTAGGAATCATCCTATTATATCAAAAATTAAAATCAGCCGTTAGTTTGCTCCTAGCCGGTTTAATGTTAGGTATTTTTTCGGGGGCTATTATCAACATATTAAGCTATTTTACCCAAGCCGATAGTTTGCAAAAATTTGTTTTTTGGTCTATGGGAAATCTGGGACATCAATCCCTGCAACATATCGTTTTGATGACACTCATCAGCCTTACCATTTTCATCATCAGTATATTTTATATCAAAGATTTAAACGGTCTTTTAATTGGAGAAAATTATGCTAAATCTATAGGGATAAATGTTCATCGGGTCAATTTGAGCATCATCACTATGAGTGGCATTTTAATAGGCATAACAACGGCTTTTGTGGGCCCTATAGCCTTTGTCGGATTAGCAGTCCCTCATATTGCCCGTTTATTTTTTAAAACCCACTTGCATCAGATTCTTATTCCCGGTGTCCTCATCATAGGAAGTATTTTGATGTTGCTTTGTGATACCATTGCGCAAGTTCCCGGAAGCCACTTGAGTTTACCTATCAATAGTATAACTGCTTTATTTGGTGCGCCTTTGGTCTTATATCTTATTTTAAAAAAATAAAAAAAATCGTCCGGCTGACACCGGACGATTTTTAAGTAAATTTTAAAATCTATTCTATTTTACGACGACATTATCGATTCGATAAGTTGTCGTCCCATGGGGATTATCACCACCTACATATTTAAAGGCGATGTAAACCGTTTGTCCGGCATAGGCTGATAAATCAACATCACCGGAGTTAATCCAAGCATGATTGGGATCGGTATCCGTAGCCAAACGCGCACTTAAAGGTTGCCACGTTGCACCGGTTACATCTACACCATTAAAGTCCGTCGAGATCCAAATACTTAAAGCATTGTGCTTCCAGTAAGCTTTAGCCGTATCAAAGTTTAAGACATCACCGCTTTGAATTTGAATGCCCGGTGATACCAACCAACTGATATTCACACTTTCACCTGAACGGTAAGCATTCATCTCTGCATAATGGTTAACGGCATTGCCATAAAAAGCACCGAACCAAGGCCGACTACCGGCTTCGGTAAAGTTCGTCCATCCGGCCAAATCAATGGGTTCATCTTTAACCACACGGCCAAAACTTTCCATTAATTTTTCGGGCTGACAACGTGCATTGGTCATATCCAAATCTTGAATATTTCGGATATAAATTTGATAATCGCCATTATAAACACCCAAAATACCGGTTACCGTGCCATTTAGTGCCGGTGTATGCGCATCGGCAAAGGCGGCATAACCACTCGTGCGTACAATCACTTCATCACCATTGCAATTTTTCAAAATACGATTGGCACTTTTTGGATGTTGAGGATAATTATCACTATCTGAAAATGCCAATTGTTCGTTTACATCCTGATAGCGGAATTGTACATTTTCAACCCGTACCAATTTACCCAAATCATCATTGGTAAAACTATTTAAAGCTTTGACATTATAAGTGGGCTCTTGGGTTTCATTTAAAACAAATAAATGGTCTTGATCAATATCATCAACAATACGGCCGATGCTACCATTGTAAATATCACCTAAAACATATTCGTCATATTTTTTAGCGATATATAAACCTTGTGCTTTAATCCGTAATTTATTACCTACTTTATAACCTCTACGGAATAAATCTCTCATATTTAAGCCGATTTGTAAACCACCGGTTTCATCCTGAACATAAATCTTTTTGTAAAAATTACCATATTCATCATCAGCGGTCACCGTAACATCAACCACTAAATCGCCGGTAATTTGGGTTAAATTTCCGGTAGGAGACAGTGCTTTTATATCAGCAATGCTTGCATTGGCTGCGGCAGGCGGTGCACAATAATCGGCAGCTGTAGAGCCATCGCAACGGGCATCGGCAAAATTGATATCTTTAGGATCTCTAATCAACAATTGAAAATCACTGCGATATTTGCTCATAACCGCTACAATACTACCATTACCGGCAGGCACTTTTTGTTGGGCAAAATCGGCATAGCCACTATTTCTTAAAATAATGTCACGACCTGAACAATCTTCAATATATTTATTGACGCCGGAAACGCCTTCATAAGCATAAGTAGAACACAAATCAGATTGCGCAAACTGAACGTTTTCAAACTTAACCAATTGATTCACATCTGCATCTGAAAAGGTAGTCATATCAACCACTTTTGGCACAATTTCACTAGGCGCATCGCAAGATGGGATAAATCTTAGGCTTGCTTCGTGAGGAGATATGCGACCAATACCAACACCGCCATGGGTTAAGGTATAAGCCGTGCCCAATTTATAAACACCGTGATCTTTGGCTACAAAAAGGCCTTTAGCTTTGATAAACACTTTTTGTCCCACAGGAAAATCTGTATACATATCGCGTTTATCTACACTGATACTGATACCGGCAGTAGGATTTGAAGGGGCATCTTGCAAAATTAAGGTCGTATAAAAATTACCATGTTCATCACTGGAAATCACATAACCTGAAAAAATCAAATCATCCGTGATTTGTTTTATTTCTCCGGAAGGTGTTACAGCCAAAATATCACTGATCGTAGCGTTAGGCGTAATATTTTCTGCTTTACAAGACGTATCGGGTGTGTCCCAATTATCATCGTGCACACATGATGTTACCGAAATAAATCCGAGTAAAATCAATAGGGCTTTAAAATTATTTTTTAATATATTTTTCATCATTAAATAGTTTTATAAATTAAAATCTTAGGCTTAGTTGAACATAATAAGTTCGGCCGTAACCATACCAATATTTATTCCCGAAAACCGGAGTTTGGTTGGTTATTTTATCTTGATAATATTCCGGAAATGAAGCTTTTCGGGATTGCTCAAAACCTCCTGTGCGTGCAGCTGTATCTAAAGCATTAGTCACTACGGCAAACAAACCGATATAATATTTTTTGACTTTCCAAGATTTACCTCCGATAAGATTTAAATGGAAGAAATCCTCCAATTTTTCTTGTGACCATACTTGTGCCAAAGTTTCATCATTGACGCCTTGATAAGGTTCGTTTAAAATAGGATCGGTATAAAATTGCTTAGTCCTGATTAAAGGCGATATAGATACATAATTATTGTTATAATAATTCAAATTGGCTCCCACAAACCAATAATGTGGGTCTCTATATTCCAATCCTAAACTATAAGCCTCTTGAGGTCCATCGGATAAATTGTAACCTTTAAGTAAACTTTTGCCTTGATTTTGTGCATCAAAAACATCAGAAGCCAGATATAAATCAGGGTTATTTTGATAAGTATGCGTGCCGTAAGTTGCTGCAAAAGTAGCTTTAACCGTCGGAGAAAATTGGGCTTCGACACCCAGTTCAACACCGCGATCCGCTTTGCTTTCGTTGGTTAAAATTTGCGTTACAAAATAACTGGCAACATTGTTACCCAAATTTACATTTTGTGCATAATAACGACTGATCTCTGTGGCATGACTGGTATAATAATAGTAGGCCGACAAACGTGCTTTAACCAAAGGAGACCGGAAAATATAGCTGGCATCTAAGCCAATCATATTTTCATTTTGAATTTCCGGTGTGATTTCATTATTCACACGCGCATTATAAAATACATTTTTCCATTCAGGTGCTTGAGATGTTGCCGCAAAATGCATATCAATCAAATGTTTACCTGAAAATTTGAAGGTTGAACCGATTTTCAAACCATAATTAGTAAATCCGGCTGTCTTACTTTTACCATAAGAATTGTTTTCAAACAACTCATTTTGAAATAAGCCCTCTCTTTGATAAGTGGTGAAACCGTAAGAACCTGTAACAAAGAAATCTATTTTTTTACCCGAAACTTGTACTTGAGCAAAAGTTTTTAAATCATTTCCCAGCAGATTAAAATCATAATAAAATTTTTGGTCGGCACCTACTTGAGGATTGTTATCCCGCAAATTATATGATTTATTTGTATATTGATCTACATTCAAAGCATAGTTGCTCCCCATTAAATCACGCATTTTAGCATAACCTTCATCGGTATAATTTTTATATTGAACACCGGCATTTAAGACTATATTTTCTTTTAGAACTTTATCGTAAACACTACTAAAAGTCAAGACTTGATTATCTACACGATCATCATACCAAAAGTAACGGGCTGCGCCACCATAATTCTTATTGATAGCATAAAGGTTATTCCAGTCAATTTGACCGTTATTTATAAAATTTTCTTTGGCATAATAGGCTTGAACCGGATCATTTTTTGAAGCCCAGTAACTGGGTAAGTATCTGTAATAAGTCGGATCAGGATTAGGCGCATTATAATATTGTAAACGACTATTTGCCGTATTGCCTTTTTGAAAGGCGATGCTGGTTTGCAAATTAGAATTGTCATTGATATGCCAATAATCAGTTAAGATGGCAGTGGGCTCAAAAATTCGTTTGATGCGCGCATTACGTTGTTCACCGTCTTGATAACCCCAATAAGAATTGTATTTGGTGTTTTTCAAATCAAAAACTTCTTGTGTTTGCGGTGCCGATTTACCACGACGATTCGGCGTAACAAAAGCGGTTAAATTGATGCTATGCTTTTCATTTAGTTTTTTTTCTGCCGCAATAAACAAACTATTGGCATCATAAAAAGTTCCTTCAAAATGACCTTCTTGTGCCCAACGTCTTGAAGCAGATACAGCCAAAGCCCAACCATTGGCCATTAAACCGGTTGCATAACTGCCCATAATACGGTTACGATAACTTC
>WGDF01000081.1 GCA_015493405.1 Flavobacteriaceae bacterium | reverse complement strand
GAAGCTTATCCCTTATTGCCCATTACAACGGATTATGCCGCAGCCAAAATATTTTTGCAAAATATGAATACCGATTTGGTCAGTTCGCAAGGCACCGCTATTGATGACGCTATTAATCTGGCAACCACATATTTCGACGAAGAAGACACTAATAAAATATTGATTATTTTGTCTGACGGTGAAGACCATTCTCAAAAAGCCGTAGATGCTGCCAAAAAAGCTGCTCAACAAGGCGTCACCATATTTACCATTGGTATCGGCACCAAAAAAGGTTCAGTTATCCCAATTAAAAAGAATGGTTCGCTATACGGTTATAAAAAAGACAAAAACGGACAAACGGTTATCACTCGTTTAGATGATAAAGTGTTGAAAGAAATAGCAGCCGTAACCGGCGGAAAATATATAGACGGACGCAATACCAAACAAGTAGTGAATTATATTAAAGATGCCTTGAAAAAAATGGACAAACGGGAATTTGAAACAACCAAATTCTCGGAATATAAAGACCAATTTCAATGGTTTTTATTAGCCGGATTTATCTTTTTGGTCTTGTATATTATTGTATTGGAACGTGAAACCCAATGGTTGCGAAAATTGAATTTGTTTAACGAATTAGAGAGAGAGAATTAGTAAAGACGCACGGTCGTGCGTCCGAGTTGAAAGTGGAAAGCGATAAAGTGCGAAGCAGAGCGAAGCCCTCCCTACATTCGTCGGGATCGGGGAAAAGTGCGTAGAGACGTTTTGGTAAAACGTCTGAATTGAAAATTTAGAATTAGATTTCTCGCTACATTCAGATTAACAATTGTCATTTCGACAGAGTGAGGCACGAACGACGAGAAATCTTAATATTGAAATTGAGATTTCTCCCCCGACGAAAGTCGGGGTCGAAATGACAGCGGTTGTCATTCCGACAGAGCGACGAAGGAGCGACGAGGAATCTCATCAAATAACCCCCGACAATAGTAGGGACAAGCAAATAACCATATCATCAAATAACCAGATAACCAAATAAACAATATCATCAAAAAAATGAAATCATACATCCTTATCATATTAAGTTTAATAAGTATCATAAACGGACAAGCCCAACAAAAGGCACAAAAGCCGGATAAAGCGGTTGAAAAATATATTAACCAAGGCCTTCGTGCTTATGATAAAGCCGATTACAGAGAAGCTGAATTGGATTTTAGAAAAGCACTGGCAAATGATCCGGTTAATGCCGTAGCATCCTACAATCTGGGGCTGACCCAAACGGAATTGGATAAAAATTTGGAAGCGGCTCATTATTTTGAAAAAGCGGCCAAACAAGCAAATGACCCATTGCTTAAATCAAAAGCATACTTTAATCAAGGCAATGTTTGGTTTAACAAAAAGAAATATGAAAAAGCCGTTGAAGCCTATAAAAATGCCTTGCGACAAAATCCGTCGGACGAAGAAGCCCGTTACAATTTGGCATTGGCACAGCTAAAACTTAAACAACAACAAAAGCAAAATAAGAACAAAAAGAATCAAAAAAATAACAAGAACCAAAAAAACAAGCAGCAAAACAAACAAAATAAAAAGCAACAAAATAAAGACCAAAAGAACAAAAATCAAAAAAATAAAAAAGACCAAAACAAGCAAGGACAGAACAAAAAAGACCAACAAAAAAACAAAAACGGTCAAAATAAAAAGAATCAAGACAAACAAAACAAAAAAGACCAAAACAAGAACGGTAAAGGCAAGCAAAAGAAAGATCAAAATCAAAAAAATAAACAAGACAAGAATCAAAAAAATCAAGGCAACAAAGACCAACAAAAACAACAAGGCGGACAAAAAGGACAAAAGCAACAAGAAAAACAAGGACAAGGACAAAAACGCAAAGCCCAATTAACGCCACAACAAGTCAAACAAATATTGGTTGCCCTGAAAAACAAAGAACAAAAAACCCAGAAAAAAATCAAAGCCAAAATCTTAAAAGGCAGTGGTAAAAAACGCAAGCAAGATAAAGATTGGTAAACTATTAACCGGAGGTCTAAAAAATATAATCAATCTGATTGGAAGCAGAAAATCGTTTTTGACCTATTAAATAAGCTCTATAATAGCTTTAGCTTTCAAAATGTTTTTTAGACCTCTCATTTTTTTGTATATTTGTTATAAGAAAATTTTTATGAATAAACTTTATTACTTTAT
>WGDF01000080.1 GCA_015493405.1 Flavobacteriaceae bacterium | reverse complement strand
ATTCTATGATACGAAATATAAAACTAAAGGTCAAATTTCAGGTGTATTTAAGCACAATAATTTCAATCATTGGTTTTTGGATTTAAACATTCAAACAGACAATATGTTAGTTTTAGACACCCCACCCGATCCTTTGGAAATGTTTTACGGAACCGTTTTTACAGGTGGAAAAGCACGGATTCATGGCTATGTCAATCGCCTTAAAATTGATGCGGAGATGCAAACCAAACCTAAAACCAATTTTGTAATCACCCTAAGTGATGCTGAAACATTAGGGGATAATGATTTTGTTCGCATTATTTCAAAAGCCGATTATAAAAAAGAAAAGAAAAACAAAAAAAGACGACGCAAAATTTATGAAGGTTTGGAAATGAATTTCGATTTGGATATAACGCCTGATGCTCAAGTTGAAATTTTACTCGATCAAGAATTCGGAAGCACATTAGTTGCCAAAGGTTCAGGATTGGTATTAATGGAAGTAAATACCAATGGACAATTCAATATTTTTGGTGATTTTGCTGTCGAAGAAGGAACTTACAATTTTAAATACGGTGGGGTTATCGATAAAAAATTCGTTGTAGAACCCGGTAGCTATATCAGTTGGGAAGGCGATCCATATAATGCAACTTTGGATATAAAAGCAGTCTATGAAACTTTTGCCGATCCTACTGTTTTGCTGGCTGATCAGGGTTTGACCGCTAAAAAAATGCCGGTTGAAGCCATTATTTATTTAAAGGATAGGTTGATTAGACCAACTATTAGTTTTGACCTGAAACTTCCTAAGGCCAATGCTATTTTAAGGTCTCAAGTTGATTATGTATTAAGCGATCCTGATAAGAAAACGCTACAAGTTCTATCACTCTTATCTTTTGGCGATTTCATCAATGAGAACGATTACAATCTATCAAAACAAGCCGGTGAAGGCCTTGTCAAAACGGTAACAGAACGGGGCTTAAATATTTTGAATAGTCTGATGGCCCAAGATGACAAATTTCAAATAAACCTTAACTACACGCGAGGCGATGAAAATATCAATAAAAATTTAATTACCGATCCGCAAGTCGGGGTAAGCTTGGTCACGCAAATCAATAAGAAAGTTTATATCAACGGCAAAGTTGCCATACCTGTTGGCCGCTATACCAAATCATCTATTGTCGGCGATGTGGAATTGGAAGTCTATCTCGATGAACAAGGCAATTTGGTTTTCCGTGTTTTTAACAAACAAACAGAGTTGGAATATATTGGACAACAAGAAGGTTATACACAAGGAATTGGTATTTCTTACCAAGTTGATTTTAACACATTCTCAGATATTCTCAAAAAATTTGGCATTTCTGTAAAAACCGAATAGTTATTTTAAACTAATCTCAAATTTTATCATTTTTTCAAAAATTTATTATGCGTGCATAATAAATTTTTGTATATTTGAAACACAAATGAAACAGCTTTATGATGAAAGAAAAAACAATAGACCAATTAATCAGGGAACTGTGGATGGGTATTACCAAATTGTATAATGAAGAAGCCAATAAATATAGTGGCACTATGGCCATTGGATATGTCTTGCTCAAAGTTGATCCACAAGTCGGAACACCGTCAACAGCATTGGCGCCTATGTTGGGAATGGAAAGTACCAGTTTGTCCCGAACTTTAAAAAAAATGGAAGATAAACAGTTGATATACCGAGAAAAAAATCCTTATGATGGCCGGAGTGTTTTGATAAAATTAACCGATTATGGTTGTCAAATGCGTGAAAAATCTAAAGAAACCGTTTTGGGTTTCAATGACGTATTGCAACAAAATATCAATCCGGAAGATTTACTGACCTTTAAAAAGGTTTCCAATCAAATTTTAAAAATGGTCAACAATCGTGAATTTTTCTAAATGAATAGAATTATACATTATATATATAAATCTGAAAAATATAAATCCAATACATAAACGCTTAAAAAATATATTATGAAAAGACGAATAGAAAAAGCTGCCGTTATAGGTTCCGGTATTATGGGATCAGGCATTGCTGCCCATTTGGCCAATGCCGGAGTGCAAGTTTTATTGCTCGATATTGTACCACGTGAACTCACGGAAGTTGAAAAAGCTAAAGGGTTAACCTTAGAAAATCCCATAGTGCGCAATAGAATAGCAACTGAAAATCTAAAAAAAGCCATTAAATCAAAACCGGCTTTATTTTATGACAAATCATTTGTAAATCGTATCACGGTAGGTAATAGTGAAGACGATATGCCTAAAATTGCCGAAGTAGATTGGATTATAGAAGTTGTGCCGGAACGTTTGGATATCAAAAAAGCTGTTTTTGATCAAATAGAAAAATACCGTAAGAAAGGTACTATTGTATCATCAAATACTTCAGGTATTCCCATTGCTTTAATGGCTAAAGGTCGTTCTGATGAATTTAAAAAACATTTTTTGGGCACCCACTTTTTCAATCCGGTGCGTTACTTGAGATTACTCGAAATTATTCCTACTAAAGATACTGATACGGAATTGGTCGATTTCTTTTTAGAATATGGCGATAAATTTTTAGGAAAAACAACCGTATTGGCTAAAGATACGCCGGCTTTCATCGGCAACCGCATTGGGGTTTATGGCATTATGGACATATTTCATTTGGTTGATAATGAAGATTTCACAGTAGAAGAAATCGATAAATTAACGGGCCCTGTTATCGGTCGTCCAAAATCTGCTACCTTCAGAACAGCCGATCTCGTAGGCTTGGATACCTTGGCTCATGTCGCTACAGGTTTATATGAAGGCGTTCCAAATGACGAAGCACACGATTTATTCAAATTGCCCGAATATGTCAAAATCATGTTGGATAAAAATATGCTGGGAGACAAAACGGGCTCCGGTTTTTATAAAAAAGTCAAAAAAGACGGTAAAAAAGAAATTTTAGTGCTCGATTTAAAAACCTTGGAATACCGTCCTAAACAAAAAGTTAAATTTGACACCTTGGCCGTTACTCAGGGAATTGATAAGGTATTGGACCGTTACAAAGTTTTGGTAGCCGGTAAAGATAAAGCCGGTGAATTTTATCGTAAAACTTTTAGTGGCTTATTTTCTTATGCTGCTCATCGCATTCCCGAAATTGCAGATCATCTCTATCAAATTGATGATGCAATGAGAGCCGGCTTCGGCTGGGAATACGGCCCTTTCCAAATGTGGGATGCTATCGGCGTGGCCAAAGCTGTTGAAATGATGACCAAAGAAGGCAAAAATATCCCTGATTGGGTAACGCAAATGCTTTCTAATGGAATAGACAGTTTCTATACGGTTAAAGACGGTGCAGGCTATTATTATGATATTCAAAAACAAGCCTATCAAAAAATACCCGGACAAGATGATTAT
>WGDF01000079.1 GCA_015493405.1 Flavobacteriaceae bacterium | reverse complement strand
GTATTTTCGTAGCGCTTCCGTATTTGTTGATGGTTATAAATTTCGCCATTGACAGCCAAAACCAATTTGCCATCAGCTGAATACAAAGGTTGTTTACCCGAAGTCGGGTCAACGATAGCTAAACGTTCGTGCGCCATTATGGCATTGGGGTGCGTAAAAATACCGCTCCAATCCGGTCCGCGATGACGCAATTTTTTGGACATGGTTAAAATTTGCGGTCTTAATTGTTCTACCGCTTGTTTGGGTTCGAAAGCACAGACTATTCCACACATAATTATTTTGTTTTTAATGATTTTAATTTTATTAGTTTATAGACCTACCAGGTTTTAGAAACCTAGTAGGTCTTGTCCGGGTTATTTGATGATTTGAGACCTAACAGGTTTGTAAAACCTATCAGGTCGGGCATAAAAAAACCGCCGGGCAAAAACCCGGCGGACGTTTATTTTTAAGCACAAGTTTTTGCTACCGGCGTGGGTAGTAATTATTATTGTTATTATTAGAATAATTCAAAAACATCAGTGCTTTTTTGTCGTTTTATAATGCAAATATGAAAATAAAAATTGAATTGACAAAATTTCTTATAATTTTTTTGACTCTATGCTGAAAATAATGGGTAACATACATTTTTCTACAAAGGTGTCGTGCCTATGGCACTCAAAGGTTGGTTTATATTATTATCATTACAAAGGTGTCGTCCCAACGTCCGTCGGGACTCAAAGGTTGGGTTATATTATTATCGTTCAAATTAGCATCTTATTTGTTTTTATAATAATTTCACCCCTTCGGGGTTCATCTGTTTTTAACGTCATTATAGCTATAAACATTTCACCCCTTCGGGGTTTATCTATTGTTAATATTCCTTTTTCTTTATAAATTAATTTAGAGCTTTTTGTAAAATACTCTCATTTCTATAAGAAACAGAAATGATAAACAAATCCTCATTTAATCACAAAAAGATTTCCTAATTTTGCTACATATTATCCGTTTATGCAAAAAAGACTGCTTTTAACTATTTTATTAAATATCATCATTACCGTATCGCAAGTCATTGGCGGTATTATTTCGGGCAGTATGGCGTTGTTGTCAGATGCCATGCATAATTTTTCGGATGTTATTTCATTGATTATCAGCTATATTGCAAATAGATTAGCAAACGAAAAAGAACAAACTATCGATAAAACTTTTGGTTATAAACGCGCGGAAATCGTGGCCGCTTTAATCAATGCGACTATTTTAATAGTCTTGTCATTTGTGATGATTTATGAGGCTTTTCATCGCTTTAAGCATCCTAAAATCATAACGGGTAATTGGATTATTTATCTCTCGATATTGAGTATTGTATTAAATATACTAGGCGTTATGATCTTAAAATCCGGTGCACAAAACAACCTGAATATAAAATCGACTTATGTGAATCTCTTGAGTGATGTCTTTACGTCCTTTATTGTCTTAATCGGTGGATTATTTATCAAATATTATCACTGGTATTTTGTTGACCCTTTTCTTTCCTTAATTATTGCGGGATATTTGTTGTATATCAGTTGGGATATTTTAAAGGAATCCATGCAAATCATAATGCAATTTGCCCCGAAAGATATCGATATTTCGGAAGTGGAGAAAGCCATTTTGAAATTGCCGTCGGTTAAAAATATGCATCACGTGCATTTGTGGCAACTCAATGACAATGATTTACGTTTGGAAGCCCATATCGAATTTAATAAAGATATACGCTTATCGGAATTTGATGAAATATGCGAACGCATTGAAAAATTATTACAAAAAAAATTTCATATCAATCATACATATATTCAACCCGAATGGAAACGCGATGATCCTAAGATTTATATTATACCTGATCGTTAGGTTAGAAGTGCCTAGTACTTAGTGGAAAGCAATAAAGTGCAGGCTGTCATTTCGAAAAAGCGCAGCGACTGAGAAATCTAAACATTGTAGCAATAATATATAAGATTTCTCACTTCGTTTGAAATGACAATAATTGTCATTCCGACAGAGCTTTTATGATGAAAGGAATAAAAGCGACGAGGAATCTTATGACAGATGAGATTTCTTACACTCTTTCGAAATGATAAGGAAGATTTCTCGCCGCTCGTGCCTCGTTCCCACGAAATGACACTAAAACAATCCTCAATTCCTCAAATGACCCCACGACATTCGTCGGGGCACGCATATTACCAGTTAACCGATCAACCAGAAATAAACCTGAAATTTTTTCATTTATCCTGACAAAATATCTTCGAAAATGACAAAAAGTCTCTAAGAAAAAAGTTGGCAAATATTTTGCAAAATTTCATTGTGAAAATTATAAAAATATAAAACAATGAAAAAAACAATTTTAGCGCTATCAATCATAGCCATTGTGTTCACAAGTTGTGCACAAAACAAACCAAATCAAACAAATCCGGCAACTGTTAAAAAAGAAGCACCGGTTAAGCCCAAACATGTCAAAGCAAATGACAAGCAAGTTCAAGATCGGATTGCTCAAACAATGCAAAAAGATCTCAATGTTAAAGAAACTGTTGATACCAAGCAAGCTTTAGCTATATTAGGTGAGACTAATAATGTCTTAAAATATATGTCTAAAGGAAAGGATCAAAAAGCCAAAGATCAATTGGCCAAATTAATTGGTGAATTGGAAATTTTGATTACCAAAAATCCTGAAGATGCCATGATTCCGGTTAATGTCGGTTATGAAATTAATGATGCAGTGGTTGATATTCCTACCGTTTATCAAATTACAGATGCAGCCAAAAAAGCAATGAATGACGGTTATTATCAAGTGGCCAAAAAATTAATGAACGACTTAACCAGTGAGCTTATTGTAAAAACCAGTTATCTGCCTTTGGCTACTTATCCTGATGCGATGCGAACTTCTGCAGCCTTATTGGAGAAAGGCAAAAAAAATGAAGCTGCAGCCATATTAGTTAGAGCTTTAAATACTTTAGTTGTAGAAGAAAATGATATTCCTCTCCCTATTCTTAGAGCGGAAGAATTTATCCGATTTGGCGCTGAAGAAATAGCTTCAAATAACAAAGATAAAAAAGATGCTGCGTTATTGTATTTGGACAATGCCGATTACCAATTGCAATTGGCTCAAGCTATGGGTTATGGCAAAAAAGATAAAGAATATAAAGAATTGTCGGATGCTATCAAAGATTTGAAACAATTGGTTAAAAATAATCAAGACAGCAAAAGTAAATTTGAAAAATTATCTAAAAAAATCAAAAACTTTAAAGAAAGACTATTCTTTAAAAAACATAAAAATAGCAAACACTTGAGTCGTAAAAAAGCTAAATAATTTACTAACATTGTATCTAAAAATCCGGCTAAATATTTTTAACCGGATTTTTTATTTTTTGTAAGTTTACTGCAAAAATCCACTATGGGAGAAAAATGGCAAATAAAGCAATTTAACGAACTTTCAACCCGTGAATTATACCAAATACTGCAATTGAGAAACGACGTCTTTGTAGTTGAGCAAAACTGCATATATCAAGATGCTGATGGTAAAGATTATGATGCTTATCATTTATTTCTTAAAAAAGATAGTCAGATAATTGCTTACGCCCGAATGTTTAAATCCGGTGCTTATTTTGACAAAGCTAGTATCGGTAGGGTAGTGGTGCATCCGGATTACAGGAAACAAAATTTGGGTCAAAAATTGATGCAAAAAGCCCTGCGATTTATGACAGAAACACTAAAAGAAGCCACGATTGAAATCAGTGCGCAAACTTATCTGCTAAAATTTTATAATGATTTGGGCTTTAAAGAAAAAGGCGAAGTTTATTTAGAAGATGGCTTGCCACATATCCGAATGATTTACGGTTAAAAAAACAAATTCTTAGATAATTTTAGACCTACTAG